>JALHRI010000036.1 GCA_022841525.1 Alphaproteobacteria bacterium
GGCCTGTCAGCGCCTGCGCACGCCTGTTTCGGAGGTCTTGGTGATGGCAAAATCATTGCTCCCAAAGACCAGGGGCAGCTAAAAATAGACCAGGCGCGTTGGACGGAGTTGTATTATCAGCAAATCGACGGGTGCACGTTTGAGGCGCAGCCACTCAGCGCAGGCATTACCAAGCGCTGCAGTGAATTATCTTCGGATGATATTAAGCAATACCCATACAGTGACAAAAAAAATCGTTACCGTTTTTCCCAAGAAAAGCGCTTAAAAATACAAAAAGAAATGGAAAATATTAGAGAAAAATGGAGAAAATATAAATGAGTCGCGCAGGCGCATTTTGTAGAAAGTAACCGATGAAGCGAATTTTCTTCATGTTTTTTTTAAGTGTCAACGTTGGTCTGTCAGCGCCTGCGTATGCTTGCGATTTGATGCCATCGCCTGGAGAATCAAAACAGGAATTTCAAGAAACTATCGCGCGGCAATATCGGGCAATGGAAGATGCGTGTATTCGATCAGGAGGCGTGTGGTACGATCAAGACAAGTATTATAAGGAGCGTGGCACAGTAGTGACGCGTACTCCCGATAGTTTTGATAGTTGTAAGGATCGCTGGGATAAAGAAACTAAGGGCTACATAATTAGCGGCTGTTTCGACAACCGTTGTAAATGTCCGGATACGCGGTGCATTGACGATAAGTATCATTGTGGGTCATACGCTACATCGAAAGCCAAATACATACGCGATCAAAAAGAATTCGAAAAATCACGGAGACAAATTAAATGAGCGTAACATCTCAAAAAACATTCGAACAACCCACCAGCTTTGCGTTTACTAAAGAAAACGCGGAAAAAGCCAAGGCGCATATTGCCAAATATCCGCCCGGTCGTGAGCAATCGGCGATCTTGCCGCTCCTCATGCTTGCGCAACAACAGCATGATGGCTGGCTGCCGGTCAAAGCGATTGAGTGCGTGGCCGCCATGCTCGGCATGCCTTACATGCGCGCGTATGAAGTCGCGAGTTTTTACACGATGTATAACCTTGCGCCGATTGGTAAGCATCACGTGCAGTGCTGCACCACCACGCCGTGCTGGCTGCGCGGTTCCGATGAAGTGGTGCGTGCGTGTAAAGAAACGCTCGGCATTGGTTTTGGCGAAACCACCCCGGATGGCCGCTTTACCCTCACCGAAGTCGAATGTTTGGGCGCATGCGTTAATGCGCCGATGATGCAGATCACCAGTGGCTATGAGGATAGATATTTTGAAGATTTGAATTACGCGTCCACGCGCGAATTGCTGCTTAAAATCTCACGTGGTGAGAAGGTGAAGGAAGGCTCGCAGACGGGGCGTATTTCCTCTGAACCTTTGGGCGGGCCAACCACGCTGGAAGCACAACACCAGACTTGGAAAAAGCGCACGGCATGAGCAACAAAACCACCAGCGCGATGGAAGACCGCAACCTGCCGCCCAACCATATCAAATGGATGGCCGGCGGCCTCGCGGTGCTGGCTGTTATTTTGTTTTTTGGTGCGCGCGCATTGGGAGAAGGTAAAGTCTCACTGCAGCCACGCATCGTCCAAAAAGGCTGGTATGCTCAGGAAAACTGCACTCCTGCAGATGATGGTCACGCCAATGAATGTTTGTGCAAGGCCGATATTTTAGGAGTGACGATTAAAGACGATAGCAAAAAAGTTGCCGCTAGAATGCAGGCTACGCTGGATGAGCGCACGCCGCAGCCATCTGAAGCAACAGACGAGCCAGCCGATAGTATGAGTGGTTGGTGTGGTGGTAAAAAAATCAGCAAAAATCCTCCGGAATCGACCATTACCAATGAAGAAAGTTTTAAGTGGAGACGTGTGTATGAGTCCAAATCCGTACTCACGATGTTATCGCAGTTTTACAGCTACGGCGCAGGTGCTGCGCATGGCATGTCGGGGGAAGACGGTATTACGTTTTGGAAAAAAACCGGTGAGGTGATCGAGCCGTTAAAACTCGCGAGTGATGATGCCATTGCCGCTGCGAATGATTTTATTGTGAACGAATTTCGCACTACACTCAAAGATCAGTTGTTTGAAGAAACGCTCAGCAGCACCCAGCCTGTCCTTTCGCGCGAAGGCTGCGATGGTTGCATGATGTATTACACCGAGGCCGGCTGGAACGTGCAATTTGGCCTTTACAGTGTGGGGCCTTACTCCAGCGGCTTAATCGAAGTTACGCTGCCGAAAGATATTTTTCCGCCGCCAACCACCCTGATGACCAACGCGAAGAGAGCCTGATATGTTAAAGGATAGCGACCGCATTTTCACCAATCTTTACGGCATTGACGACCATGGTATCAAAGCGGCCATGAAACGTGGTGACTGGGAAAATACCAAAGAAATTCTCGCGCGTGGGCGTGAGAAAATTATCGAAGAAGTGAAAGCCTCCGGCCTGCGCGGGCGCGGTGGTGCGGGCTTTTCTACCGGCATGAAATGGTCGTTTATGCCCAAAGTGTCGGATGGTCGCCCGAGTTATCTCGTGGTCAATGCCGATGAGGGCGAACCCGGCACCTGCAAAGACCGCGACATGATGCGTAACGACCCGCACAAGCTGGTGGAAGGTTGTCTGATTGGTGGATTCGCGATCGGAGCCGTGGCTGCTTATATTTACGTGCGCGGCGAATTCCGCCGCGAGATTGATCATCTGCAACAAGCCGTCGATGAAGCCTACACGGCCGGGTTTCTGGGCAAAAACGCCTGCGGTTCCGGTTACGATTTTGATGTCTATGTGCACGCAGGATCAGGTGCTTACATTTGCGGCGAAGAAACCGCACTGATCGAATCGTTGGAGGGAAAAAAAGGTCAACCGCGCCTCAAACCGCCGTTTCCTGCGGCGTGCGGCGTCTGGGGCTGCCCTACCACGGTGAATAATGTGGAAACCATCGCGGTGGTGCCCACCATTTTGCGCCGTGGGCCTGAGTGGTTTGCCGGCCTTGGCCGCCCCAACAACACGGGTAGCAAAGTGTTTTGTATTTCTGGTCACGTGAATAATCCGTGCAACGTTGAAGAGGAAATGGGCATTCCGCTCAAAGAGCTGATCGAAAAACACGCTGGCGGTGTGCGCGGCGGCTGGGATAATTTATTGGCGGTGATTCCGGGCGGTTCCTCGGTGCCGCTGCTGCCGAAAGAAATTTGCGACACCGTGCTGATGGATTTTGATAGTTTGCGCGAGCAAAAATCGGGCTTAGGCACCGCCGCCGTGATTGTGATGGATAAATCCACCGATGTGGTGAAGGCGATTGCGCGCCTTTCCAAGTTTTATATGCATGAAAGCTGTGGCCAATGCACGCCGTGCCGCGAGGGTACCGGCTGGTTGTGGCGGATGATGGAGCGCATGGTCGAAGGCAGCGCCAAGCCTGCAGATATTGATCATATGCTCGATGTCGCAGGGCGCATTGAGGGTCACACCATCTGCGCGCTGGGTGATGCCGCCGCCTGGCCGGTACAAGGCCTCGTGCGTCATTTCAGGCCAGAAATTGAACGGCGGATGGGTGAGTTTACGGGTAACCAGGCGAGGGTGGCATGAGAAATTTTAATCGGAATATGAATATTGTATCCTTTGGGGTCTTCATTTTGAGTGGATGCGCGCTTGCAACTGATACTTATCTTCCTGATGGGTCGAAAGGGTATTCGATTAGTTGTAGCGGCGCTGCACTTACCTATGCTACTTGCCTTGAAAAGGCTGGAGATTTATGTGGATCTCAAGGCTATTCAATTGTCAACAGTGATGGTTCAGTAACTCCCTATAACCAGATTCAAGGAGGCTTTAATGCTAATTCGAATGCTGCTAGCGGAGAATTTTTTGGTAATAGCGGTGTTATAAAAAGTAGATCGATTATTGTAAAGTGTGGATCAAGTAACTCTACTCATCGCAAATTCAAATATTAGAATCTTTATTGACTGAATATGACAAAATTGAACCCCATTATTAATTCTTGTCATGCCAGCGAAAGCTGGCATCTATTGAGTCATAACAACGTAAGCGTATTCTGGAATTAGATTTCTTATTAAAGAGGTTGCCATGCATAACATAAAATACGTCATTTATAAAGAAGGTGAATATTACGTTACCAAATGTCTCAATTTTGAGCTTTCAACGTTTGGAGAAACTGTGGATGAAGCTCAAAAAAACATGAAAGAAGCGCTTGAACTTTATTTTGAAGACGAAGACCCAAAAACGATTGATTTTATGCCGATTGAAATGGTGATGTTGGCAGAACAGGACATTCAGGTTCGGTAATGGCAAGTTCGCGTGATATCATTCGTGTGCTTGAGCGTCATGGTTTTGTTATTCGCTCGCAAAACGGAAGTCATGTGAAATTAGTGAAGGAAGAGCGCCATGCTATTGTGCCTCACCCGAGGAAAGATATGCCGATAGGAACGTATAAATCGATCATCAAACAATCAGGATTAAAACAGGAAGAGTTTGAGAATTAATATGCCAACACTTAAAATTGACGGAATTGAAACCGAATTTACGCCCGGCGAGTCGCTGATTCAGGTCTGTGATCGTGCAGGCGTGGAAATACCCCGCTTTTGTTACCATGACCGTTTGAAAATTGCGGGTAATTGCCGCATGTGTCTGGTGGAAGTAAAGCCAGGCCCACCCAAGCCTCAAGCCAGTTGCGCGCTTCCAGCGGCGGAGAATATGGAAGTGTTCACCAACACGCCGATGGTGAAAAAAGCTCGCGAAGGCGTGATGGAATTTTTGCTGATCAACCACCCGCTCGATTGCCCGATTTGCGATCAGGCCGGTGAGTGCGATCTGCAAGATCAAGCGTTATATTACGGTAACGGCGAAAGCCGTTACAACGAGCATAAGCGCGCGGTGGAAGACAAATATATGGGCCCGATCATCAAGCCGCACATGACGCGCTGCATTCACTGCACGCGCTGCGTGCGCTTTGCCGATGAAGTGGCCGGCGTGCCCGAACTGGGCGCGGTGGGGCGCGGCGAGCATATGGAAATCGCAACTTACGGCGAGAAGGCTTTTGCCTCGGAACTCTCCGGCAACGTGATTGATTTATGCCCCGTCGGCGCGCTGACCTCGAAGCCATACGCCTTCAAAGGCCGCCCGTGGGAGCTAACCAAAACCGAATCGATCGACGTGATGGATGCAGTAGGCAGTAACATTCGCATTGATAGTCGTGGTGCGGCGGTGATGCGTATTTTGCCGCGTCTGAACGAAGAGGTGAATGAAGAATGGCTATCCGATAAATCGCGCTACGCGTGCGACGGCCTCAAAAATCAGCGACTTGACCGTGCGTATATTCGCAGAAATGGCAAGCTACAGGCCGTTAGCGTGCAGGAAGCGATTGCTGAGGCTGCCGAGCAACTGGCTGCGCGTAAGCCAGAACAGATCGCCGCACTCGCTGGGAATCAGGCATGCACTGAGAGCATGTTCGCGTTGAAGCAATTATGCGATCAGCTTGGCGTGAAGGCCACGGAGTGCCGCACCGACGGTGCAGCGCTACCCGCCGGTGATCGTTCGGGGTACATCATGAATACGGGCATTGCAGGCCTTGAGCAGGCGGATGTGGTGTTGTTGGTGGGCACAAACCCACGCATTGAAGCGCCGCTGGTGAACACCCGTATTCGCAAGGCATACCTGCGCGGTGGCGCAGAAATTTTCCGCATTGGGGATGCGGCGGATCTAACCTATCCGGTGAGTGATCTGGGCAATACGCCATCGTTGCTTAATGAGATTGCATCGGGCAAACACGCGCTTTCGGCGCGGCTAAAAAATGCAAAAAACCCGGTGCTGATTCTTGGCAGCGAAGCGCTGGCGAACGAGCAGGGCGAGGCCGTACTTGCGACCTGTAAAGTGATCGCTGAGAGTGCTGGTTTAGTCCGCGAAGGCTGGAACGGCTTTAACGTGTTACATAGCGCCGCGGCGCGTGTGGGTGGCATGGATGTTGGCTTTACCTATGATACGGGCATGCTGGGTATTGTAAAAAGTCTGGAGTCTAAAAAGACTAACCTCGTGTATCTGCTAGGCATCGATGAGCTGGATATGAAGCTATTAGGCGATGCGTTTGTGATTTATCAGGGACATCATGGCGATGCGGGAGCGCACCGTGCGGACATTATTCTGCCTGGCGCGGCCTACACCGAAAAAGACGCGACCTATGTGAATACCGAAGGCCGCGTGCAGCGTGCGTACCGCGCGGTGATGCCACCGGGTGAAGCGCGTGAAGACTGGGCACTGATTGCGGATTTAGCCGCGTCGCTTAAAAAACCGCAAGGCTGGTCAGATATTGCTGCGCTACGTGGGGCAATGGCGAAAGCCCATCCTGTACTTGCGCGTCGCGATGAATTACAACACGCGCCGTGGCAAAAAAGCGTATCAACCGTGAACATCACGCTGAAACATTTTGACGCCGCGAATGCTAACTTCTATCAAACATGTGCGATCAGCCGCGCATCGGCGACGATGGCGGAATGTACGAAAAGCTTCGTGCATGCTTCACCTAAAACCAAGGCTGCCTAATGCAATCATGGCTCGATAGTTTAACCCTCACGCTGGAAGAATTTCAGGCCAGCGAACTGTGGCTAAATGTGCTCTTGCCGCTGCTTGAAGTGCTGGGCAGCATCTTGATTGTCACAGTGCCGCTGATGATTTCGATGGCAATGCTCACTTATTTCGAGCGCAAAGTGATTGCCGCGATGCAGCTGCGTAAAGGCCCCAATGTGGTGGGTCCGTTTGGCCTGCTGCAACCTTTTGCTGACGGTCTAAAACTGCTGATGAAAGAAACCATCATCCCCACCCAGTCGAACAAGGTGATGTTTTTACTGGCGCCGATGATTACGTTTATGCTGGCACTCGTCGGCTGGGCGGTGATTCCGTTTTCTGAAGATTTTGTGATCGCTGATTTGAACGTCGGCGTGCTGTATCTGTTCGCGATTTCATCGCTGGGTGTTTACGGGATTATTATTTCCGGTTGGGCGTCGAACTCGAATTATGCGTTTTTAGGTGCCATTCGCTCCAGCGCGCAGATGGTGTCGTATGAAGTCTCGATTGGACTGGTGATTATTACGGTGCTTTTGTGCGTCGGCTCGCTGAATCTTGGCGATATTATCGCCGCCCAGTCTGGCGGTATTGGCAACTGGTTTGCCTGTTCGTTTTTATTCCCGATGTTTGTGATTTTCTTTATCTCCGCACTGGCTGAAACCAACCGCCTGCCGTTTGATTTGCCGGAAGCCGAGGGGGAGTTGGTGGCGGGGTATAACGTCGAATATTCCTCGATGAGTTTTGCGCTGTTCTTCTTAGGCGAATACATCAACATGATTCTCATCAGCGCGATGACGGTGGTGTTTTTCCTTGGCGGCTGGCAGGCGCCGGTCACGGAAGGCTGGCTGACGCTGATTCCAGCGCCTTTGTGGTTTATTCTCAAAATCTGTTTTATCCTGTTTCTGTTTTTGTGGGTGCGCGCGACGTTTCCGCGTTACCGCTACGACCAGCTGATGCGTTTGGGCTGGAAAGTCTTTCTACCGTTTTCACTGCTGTGGGTGGTTTTAACGGCGGGTTATCTGTTATATTCTGGCAATCTTCCGACGTAAGGAATGAAACGATGGCGATTTCCATACTACCGAAATCCTTTACTCTGTTTGAGCTGGTACGCGGCATGGCGCTTACGTTTAAGTACATGTTCAAAAAACCAGTGACGATTAACTACCCATACGAAAAAGGCCCGCTTAGCCCACGTTTTCGTGGAGAACATGCGCTGCGTCGTTATCCCAACGGTGAGGAGCGCTGCATTGCCTGCAAACTCTGTGAAGCAATTTGTCCGGCGCAGGCCATTACCATTGAAGCTGAAGAGCGCGAAGATGGTTCGCGGCGTACCACGCGCTACGATATTGACATGACGAAATGCATTTATTGTGGCTATTGCCAGGAAGCCTGTCCGGTGGATGCGATTGTCGAGGGGCCGAATTTCGAGTTCGCATCGGAAACGCGCGAAGAATTATTTTACGATAAAGAGCGATTACTCGCCAATGGTGATCGCTGGGAAGCTGCAATTGCCGAAAATATTCGTCTGGATGCGGAATATCGCTAATGGCTGCTTGCGAGAGATTTTTTCATCCGCTAATCACGCTGCATCTGCTTCGCACGTAGAGGACTTAAAGTGTTTCACGATATTGTTACCACCGCGTTTTATCTGTTTGCCACCGTGCTGCTCGGCTCCGCTATCGCGGTAGTCTCCGCGCGCAATCCGGTGCATGCGGTGTTTTTTCTGATTCTCGCGTTCTTTAATGCTGCGGCGTTGTTTGTACTGCTCGGCGCGGAATACCTAGCCATGACGCTGGTGATTGTGTATGTCGGCGCGGTGGCGGTATTGTTTTTGTTCGTGGTGATGATGCTGAATATCAGCGTTGAGCGCGTGCGCGAAGGCATGATGCGCTATGCCTCACTCGGTGTGTTGGTGGCGCTGACGTTATTTGCGGAAATCTCGTTTTTACTCATGACGTCGCTGGGTTCGGATGTGCAGGTGCTTCCTGCCGCATCGCCGGTACCTGCGGATGTATCGATCACCAATGCGCAGGCCGTGGGATTGGTTTTATATACGGATTATATCTTGCTCTTTCAACTCGCGGGGCTGATTTTGCTGGTCGCGATGATCGGCGCGATTGTGCTTACGCTGCGTCACCGCCCGGGGGTCAAACGTCAGCGCATTGCCACGCAACTTTCCCGCAAACGCAGCGATTCGGTGGCGATAGTATCCGTGCAATCGGGCGAGGGGGTGTAGCATGGGTGAGTCTCTCTACGGCGATATTACGATTGGCCACTACGTCATGTTATCGGCGATGATTTTTGTGATTGGCGTGTGCGGTATGTTCATGAACCGCCGCAATATCATTACGCTTCTCATGGCGGTGGAGTTGATGCTGCTTTCGGTGAACATCAATTTTGTGGCGTTCTCGGTACTACACGGCGATGTTGCCGGACAAATTTTCAGCCTGATGATCCTTACTGTGGCCGCGGCTGAAGCGGCGATTGGCCTGGCTATTTTAGTGATTTATTTCCGCAATCGCGGCACGATTGATATTGCGGATGCGCAGGTGTTGAAAGGCTGATATGGAACTGGCCACCCAAACTTTGCTGCTTGTTTTTGCACCGCTGATCGGTGCAATTCTGACCGGCACGCTGGTGCGCAAGGTTTCTGCACAAACCGCGCAAATTCTTACCTGCGCGCCGATGGTGCTTTCGGCGCTGCTCTCGATCAGCGTGTTTTATCAAGTAGCCGTGCTGGGGCATGCCCACACACTTACGCTACTGCCCTGGATTCAAAGTGGCGATTTTACCGTCAACTGGGCACTGAAAGTCGATGCGCTGACTGCGGTGATGCTGGTGGTGGTGACGGTAGTGTCGGCGGTGGTGCACGTCTATTCCGTCGGTTACATGTCGCACGATGAGCATCCGCAGCGCTTTATGGCCTATCTTTCGCTGTTTACTTTTTCGATGCTGATGCTGGTGACGGCTGATAATTTCGTGCAGCTCTTTTTCGGCTGGGAAGGCGTGGGGCTGTGCTCTTATTTGTTGATCGGCTTCTGGTTCACCAAAGATTCGGCCAATGCCGCGGCCATGAAGGCGTTCATCGTCAACCGCGTGGGTGACTTTGGCTTTGCGCTGGGCATTGCTGCTATTTTCCTCATGTTTGGGACGCTCGATTTTACGGAAGTGTTCAACCAAGCCGCGCAGTTCTCGGTGCAAAATCCTGACATGGTTTGGAATGTCCTCGGCCTGAAACTCCCCGTACTGGATGTGATGTGCCTGCTATTATTCATGGGGGCGATGGGTAAATCGGCGCAGTTTCTGCTGCATACCTGGCTGCCCGATGCGATGGAGGGGCCAACGCCGGTCTCCGCGCTGATTCACGCTGCTACCATGGTAACGGCGGGCGTGTTCATGGTCGCGCGCTGCTCGCCGATGTTTGAACTGGCACCCACCGCGCTGACCGTGGTGACTTATGTGGGCGCGTTTACTGCGCTGTTTGCGGCCAGCGTCGGGCTGGTGCAAAACGATATTAAGCGCGTGATTGCGTATTCCACCTGCTCGCAGCTGGGGTATATGTTTTTTGCCTGCGGCGTTTCGGCCTATGGTGCGGGGGTGTTTCACCTTGCAACCCACGGCTTTTTCAAGGCGCTGTTGTTTTTGAGCGCCGGCTCGGTGATTCACGCCATGTCCGGCGAGCAGGACATGCGTAAAATGGGCGGCATTTGGAAACATATTCCCTACACCTACGCCTGTATGTGGATCGGTTCGCTGGCGCTGGCGGGCATTCCCTATTTCGCCGGATATTTCTCGAAAGATATGATTTTAGAAGCGGCCTACGCTGCCCATTCCACGCACGGCATGTTTGCGTTTTATGTGGGGGTTGCCGCTGCGTTTTTAACGGCATTTTATTCCTGGCGTTTGCTGTTCATGACGTTTCATGGCGCGCCACGTGCCGATCATCACGTGATGGAGCATATTCATGAGTCTCCTCCCATTATGCTAGGGCCGCTGGTGCCTTTGGTACTGGGCGCGTTAGGCGCAGGGGCGCTTGGTTATTACGCGCTTGGCATGGTGGATGGCGATCATGCGTTTTGGGCGGGTTCCATCCGCGTGCTGGAGGCCAATAATACCCTTGAGGCCGCGCATCATGTGCCGCAGTGGGTGCCGTTACTGCCGCTATTTATCGCAATCTCCGGTATCGTGCTGGCGTGGGTGGCCTACATTCGCGCGCCGAAATTACCAGGCTTGATCGCATCAAAACTGCGCGGGCTGTATCTCTTTCTGCTCAATAAATGGTACATTGATGAGCTCTATCACGCGCTGTGGATTAAGCCGTCGCTGCGCATTGGTCAGTTTTTCTGGCAGCGCATTGATGCGGGGACGATTGATCATTTTGGCCCTGGCGGCGCCGCGCGCATCAGCACGTTCATGGCGAAGTGGTGTGCATCCGCGCAGACGGGAAAAGTATACCACTATGTCTTTGCCATGTTGCTTGGGCTGCTTGGCTTGATTAGCTGGCTGATTTACGTGGTGATGGGGTAGCGTATGCCGATCTTATCTTCACTCATTCTACTCCCGCTGCTTGGTGCGCTTCTCACGCGATTAGCGGCTGCAAGTACGCACGTGGCCAAATGGGTTGCGCTGCTGAGTTCGCTGCTCACGCTGGTGCTTGCGCTTTTCGCTTATGCCCAGTTTGACGATGCGAGCCACGCGTTCCAAATGGTGGAAACCTACCCATGGTTTGAGGGGTACAACATTTATTTCCGCCTCGGCATGGATGGGATTTCGCTTTGGCTGGTCGTGCTTACCGCCGCGCTGATGCCGATATGTATTTTGTGCAGCTGGGAGAGTATTTCTGAGCGCATTGTCAGTTTCCTGATTTGCTTTTTAGTACTCGAAGCCTTGGTGATGGGCGTGTTCCTCGCGCTGGATGCGTTGCTGTTTTACCTGTTTTTTGAAGCGGTGCTGATCCCGATGTATCTGATCATCGGTGTATGGGGTGGTGCAAACCGCATGTATGCGGCATATAAATTCTTCCTCTACACGCTCGCCGGCTCGGTACTGTTCTTAGTGGCGATTTTATATTTGTATTTCACGTTTGGCACGATGGATATGCAAACCCTGATGGCGCAAGCCCCCACACTGAGCGGGGATGTACAGCGCTGGCTCTGGTGGGCGATGCTGGCTTCTTTTGCCGTGAAAGTTCCGATGTGGCCGGTGCATACCTGGTTGCCCGATGCGCACGTTCAGGCTCCCACCGCGGGTTCGGTGATTCTGGCGGGGATTCTTTTGAAAATGGGTGGCTACGGCCTGATGCGCTTTTCGCTGCCGATGCTTCCTGAAGCATCGCTGGCCTATGCAGATGTGATGTTTGCTTTAAGCATAATCGCGGTTATCTATACGTCGCTGGTGGCACTGGTGCAGACGGATATGAAAAAACTGATCGCCTATTCATCGGTGGCGCATATGGGCTTTGTGACGCTGGGTCTGTTTACCTTTAATCAGCAGGGCGTAGACGGCGCATATATTCAAATGATCAGCCACGGGCTGGTTTCCGGCGCGCTGTTTTTATGCGTTGGCTCGCTGTATGACCGTATGCATACCAAGGAAATCGCTGCTTATGGCGGCGTCGTGAAGGTGATGCCCTATTTCGCGGCGTTTTTCATGGTCTTCACCATGGCGTCGGTGGGTTTGCCTGCTACCTCTGGCTTTGTGGGGGAAATGCTGGTGCTGGTAGGGGCATATAAAGCATCGCCCATCGTGGCGGCAGGGGCGGCGACTGGTCTTATTCTTGGCGCGGCTTACATGCTCTGGCTGTACCGTCGCGTGGTGTTCGGCGAGATGGTGCGTCCGGAAATTGGTAAACTTGTGGATGTCTCGCGCCGTGAATGGCTGATCTATCTGCCGCTGACGCTGCTGGTTATTTACATGGGCGTCTATCCATCGGTGATCAGCCGCTCGCTGAGCGCTTCGACGCAGCATCTGATTACACAAACCACGCGCGCGGCTGAGCGCGAGATGCCTGCAAGCCTTCCTGGTGATGCTGATCTCAGCGATACGTCACTTCCTTCCACCCTTCCTGCCACAACCGCGGAGTAGTTCATGCTGGCCTGGTTCGAGCAAATGCAATTATTCTGGATGCTGCCGGAGCTGATTTTGGCGGCAGGTGCGCTGTTCTTGGTGGTGGTGGGCGCCTATGCGGGATCACAGGCCACGCGCGCGGTGTGGGTGCTTTCCCACGCGGTGATGGCTGCGAGTGCCTACGCACTCACTTTGAGTTTCCCTGAATCTCCGGTGCAGCTTTTTGGCGGGTTATATATCGTCGATGGTTTTTCGCAGTTTGTTAAAGCGCTACTGCTGGGCGGAAGTTACATGGTGATTATTCTGGTTGCGGCCTGGTTGAAAGAGCGCGAAACGCCATTTTTCGAAAAGCCGATTTTGGTCATTCTCGCCATTACCGGCATGATGGTGATGGTGTCGTCGAATGATTTAATGGCACTGTATATGGGTATCGAGCTTTCTTCGCTCGCGCTCTATGTGCTTGCCGCATCGGACCGCGATGAGTCGGTAAGCTCTGAAGCAGGGCTGAAATATTTTTTACTCGGCGCACTGGCATCTGGACTGCTGCTGTTTGGTGCCTCGCTCGTTTACGGCTATACCGGCAGCACGAATTTCACCGCCATCAAAGCGCTGTTTTCTAATGCCGATGAAGGGCAGGTAGGCATTGCCTACGGCGCGATTTTGGGCATGGTGTTTTTAGCCACCGCCTTGTGTTTCAAAATTTCCGCAGCCCCCTTTCATATGTGGACGCCGGATGTGTACACGGGTGCCCCCTCAGCCGTAACGCTGTTTTTTGCGACTGCGCCGAAAATCGCGGCAATGGCGGTGTTTATTCGCCTGCTTGCGCAGCCGTTTGAAGCCATGTTCAGCGATTGGCAAAACATCATTGCGCTGGCGGCTAATGCCTCGATGATTGTGGGCGCGCTGGGCGCGATGATGCAGAAAAATATCAAGCGCCTGCTGGCTTACGGCTCGATCGGGCATGTCGGGTATAGTCTGGTGGGGGTCGCGGCAGGAACCAGCATGTGGCCGAAAGCGGTGCTGCTTTACATGAGTATTTATCTGGTGATGAGTCTGGTCGCGTTTGGGTTTGTGGTGTTCATGAAACGCAGCGGCCGACCGGTGGAGATGATTGCCGATTTGGCGGGGCTTGCCAAAACGCACCCCACGCAGGCACTGATGATGCTGATCGTCATGTTCTCTATGGCGGGTATTCCGCCGCTGGCGGGCTTTTACGCCAAAATGTTTGTGTTCTTAAGCGCGGTAGAGGCCGAGATGTATATCATGACCGTCATCGGTCTGCTCACCAGCGTGATTGCCGCTTATTATTATCTACGCGTGGTGAAGGTCATGTATTTTGATGCGCCGGCAGATGATGCCTTTCACTGCGAGATTCCGTTGCTCTCACGCATCGTGATGGTCGCGTGCCTGATCTTCATTTGCGGATTCTTCCTGACGCCTTCCTGGCTTCTCAATCATGCTGAATTTGCCGCTAGCACGTTGTTTGGCGCATGAGCAAGCACTCCGCATCGAAGCCACTCATCGAAGATTATCACCTGCTTTCGTATGATGTGCTTGATAGCACCAACGAAGAAGCCAAGCGCTTAGCAGGTGGTGGCGCATCGCACGGTGCGGTGATCTGGGCGAAGCGGCAAACCGGCGGTCGTGGCCGCATGGGGCGCGAGTGGGTGTCGCCGGAAGGCAATTTATATGTTTCGTTTTTACTGCACAGCGATAAACCGCTGGAAATTTCAGCGCAGCTTGCGCATGTTGCCG
Organism: Alphaproteobacteria bacterium; assembly: GCA_022841525.1. Classification (GTDB taxonomy): domain Bacteria; phylum Pseudomonadota; class Alphaproteobacteria; order Rickettsiales; family UBA3002; genus JALHRI01. Next base: position 14,363 of record JALHRI010000036.1, read on the forward strand.
CCGTAGCCGTGGCAGAAACACTCGAAGCTATTGTGGGCGATGCCTGCGAAATTCACTGCAAATGGCCGAATGATATTTTGCTGGGTGAAAAGAAAATCGCCGGCATTTTGCTCGAATCGTTCACGACGCAAGACGTGATTGCCACCTCCGGACGCTGGATTGTGGTAGGCATCGGCATCAATATCGAATCTTTCCCCGATCATGTTTTATTTCCAGCAACCGCCCTGCGCGATGTTGGTGTTGAGCTGATCAGCGCAAAAATCGTGCTCTCGCGTCTGGTCTATAATTTCATGCAGCGCTACGATCACTGGATCAAAAAAGGCTTTGCCGATATTCGCAAATCCTGGAGTGCGCGCGCGTACAAGCTTGGTCACACCATTGAAATTGTGCAGCCCAAAGCAACGCTTCAAGGCGTGTTTGAGGGGATTGATGCTTCCGGCGCGCTGCTACTTCGCGATGGGGGGACACTGCACACGGTAACTGCGGGTGATGTGCAGTTAGTGGCTGAATCATGCTCTTAGCGATAGATATCGGCAATACCAATTCCTGCTTTGCGCTGTGCGAGGGGTTGCGTGTTATTCAGCAGTGGCGCATCGCAACGGATACGCACCGCACCAAGGATGAATACAGTGTCTGGCTGCTGACGCTGCTATCACATTACGGACTGAAACATTCTGCGATTACGGCGGCGATTATTTCCTCCGTGGTGCCGGATGTGAATTTTGCCATCAAACGCTTCGTGCGTGACGCGCTGAACATTGAGCCCGAAATGATCACCAGCGGTCAGGTCGATTGCGGGATGAAGCTGCTGATCGATCAGCCTGGCGAGCTGGGCGCTGATCGATTGATCAACGCCTACGCTGCGTGGAAGCTGTATCAGAAAGCAAGCGTCGTTGTTGATTTTGGAACCGCAACAACGTTCGATGTGATTTCCCGCGAGGGGGATTATTTAGGTGGGGCGATTGCGCCGGGCATTAATCTCTCGCTTGAAGCACTCAAACGCGCGGCGTCGAAGCTGCATGGTGTGGCGATTGTACAGCCAGAAAGAGCCATTGGCAAAGGCACCACGCAGGCGATGCAATCGGGTATTTATTACGGCTATGCGGGCATGATTGAAGGGGTTATTTCAGCCATAGAAGCAGAGCTTGGCTACGCGCCTTATGTGGTTGCGACCGGCGGTTTAGCCCCGTTATATGGCGGCGCCACTAAGGCGATTCATGTGGTCAATGAAGACCTCACCATCACGGGGCTGTGTATGCTCCACGAAACAATCTGCCAGAAAGCATCTGCATGAATTTTGATTTCAAACCCTACGACGATACGATGCTGTTTGTTCCGCTGGGTGGCTGCAATGAAATTGGCATGAACCTTAACCTTTACCGTTACCGCGGCAAGTGGATCATGCTCGATTGCGGCATGGGCTTTGCTGGCCCGCATCTGCCCGGAATTGAAGTGCTGTTTCCCAATATCGACGCCTTGTTGCCCTACAAAAAAGATTTGCTGGGGCTGGTACTGACGCATGCGCATGAAGATCATATCGGCGCGGTGCAGTATTTATGGTCAGAGTTTCAGTGCCCGCTTTACGCCACCCCCTTTACTGCGGCGATGATGAAGCCCAAACTGCGCGATGAAGGGCTGGGTTCTGACGTCAAAATTCACGAAGTGAAAGCGGGTGTGCAGTACGATCTTGCGCCGTTTCGCTTTGAAATGGTGCCTATCACCCACTCCATTCCGGAAATGCACGCGGTGGCCATCCGCACCGATGCGGGCGTGATCATGCATACGGGCGACTGGAAACTCGATAGCAATCCGCTGGTTGGACCTACCACCGACGAGGTGACCCTAAGCCGCTACGGCAATGAAGGTGTGCTGGCGATGGTGTGCGATTCTACCAACGTGTTTGTTGAAGGTGAGTCAGGCTCTGAAGGCGATGTGCGCGCCAATTTAACCGACATGATAAACGCTTGTACGGGCCGTGTGGTGGTCACCACTTTTGCCTCTAACATCGCGCGGATTGAGACGATCATTCGCGCGGCGATGGGCGCAGAACGCAAAGTGGCGCTGGCGGGAAAATCGCTGTGGCGGGTGACGACTGCCGCCAAGGAATCTGGCTATTTGACCGATCTGCCGCCCTTTCTCACCGATAAGCAGGGCATGGATTTACCGAAAGATTCGGTGGTGTTCATTTGCACGGGCTGTCAGGGTGAATCGCGCGCGGCGCTTAGCAAAATTGCGCGCGGTGAGCATCCAGTCATTCGGCTGTCACCCGGCGATACAGTGATTTTTTCCGCGCGTACCATTCCGGGTAATAATCTTGAAATTGCGTATGTGCAAAACCGACTGGTGGAGCAGGGGCTTGAGCTGATTACCGATCATAATAGTTTTATTCACGTCTCTGGCCACCCGGCGCGTATGGAGCTTGAGCGTATGTACGCTCTGGTGCGCCCCAAAATTGCGGTGCCGGTACATGGCGAATGCCGCCATATTGCCGAGCATGCGCAATTTGCCAGCGAACTGGGCGTTCCAGAAATCATCAAGCCGTTTAACGGTGCGGTGGTAGCGCTGAAAGAAGGTAGCGCCTCGGTCGTGGGTAGGGTGAACTCAGGCTATCTGGCGCTGGATGGTTCGAGCCTGATTGATAGTAATGCCCCCGTCATCCGCATGCGACGTAAGCTGCGCGATGAGGGGATGGTGCTGGCATCGCTGATGCTGGATAAGCAGCTTAAACTGGCCTCATCTGTGGCGCTGACTGCGCCGGGCTGCCTGGATGATGCCGAAGATAAAGGCTTTATCGCGAGCATTGTGGAAGCCATTGAAGAATATATCGCCGAGTTTAAGGGCAAAGGTGGCATTACACAGCTTGAAAACGGCGTGCGCTCTATCATTCGCCGCGAGATCACACGCGAAGTGGGCAAACACCCCGTGATCACACTGCATCTGCTGAAAAAGTAATTGTCGCTATACGGCGGGTGTGTTTTCGCGGCGCAGATACGCTTCGCTGATGCGCCCCGTTTCTGACACATGGCTCACCTGCGAGGCAGGATGAATCGGTGAAACATCCACCGCGGCAGCAGGAGCAGCCGGGCGAGTTCTTTCTAGCAACTGCTCTTGCTTACGCACTTGGCTGGTGCCAATTTTTTGCAAACGGGCAATTTCCATCACCCGTTCCTGTGTCATTTTTTCGTAGTAATCGCGTTCATGTACGGTGCCTTCAGTAACATCGAACCAGCGGCGAATCCAGCCACGATCCAGACCGATGGTAGCACCAGCAGCCGCGCCAAAGGCTGCGACAATCGATGTCACTGTTGCAATCGAAGCTTGAAGCCCTCCAGCTGCAGTAAGCATTGTATCAGGTAATATGGGGCCGATAAGCGTTGTGATGGCCTTTGTGAATCCTGCAACGGTAGCGTCAGACAATAAACCAATTCCGCCAAGCCCAACATAAACAGCTACGCCGCAAACTGCGGCACCAATCAGTGCGCCGATGATTGCTGTACGCCAATGGATAAGTTTTTGCGGGGCCTTATCAATCTCATCGTTGCTTAAAATACGGCGGATTTCTGACGCTTCCTCTTTGCTCTGTGTTTCATTGAGGCGGTCAAGCAGTGAGCGGCGGCGCTCGTTCATTTCGGCGTATTCGGCAAGCTGCGCTGCGTGCGATCCAATCTCGCCAAACGTAGCGGCGCCTTTGAGGATGCCGTAGCCCGCCAGTATCGGAATTGCTGCAAAGGTAAATCCAGGTACTATGAAATGAAGGGGAATAGCAACGATTGCGCCAAGGGCAGCACCAATCAGGCCGTAAAGCGAGCCGCCGGCAACCCAGCCTTGCACATGCCCCTTATAGCCTGCAGAGATCAAACGGCGGAAATACGAGCTATGCTCGCCCGGAAGCCCAGCCGTAGCGGTTTCTACGAGCTTAATATGCGATTCAGAAATGGCATGTTCATTGGCCATGAATAGTTCTCCACACTTTGATTTTACGAAAAAACAGTGGTGGCTTGTGTGAAGATTTTGTGACAATATGCAGCGGTGAGGTGCCTATGTCGCTGATGCAGGCAATTATTGTCTTTGCCGTAGGCTGGTGGCTGGTGTTTTTAGCCGTATTGCCGCTGGGGGTGAAGGCTATTGGGGCGAATAATCAGGGTCATGCCCCGTCCGCACCGATTTCTCCGAATATACGCCGTAAAATGCGCTATGCTACGCTGGGTGCGGGGGTACTCACCGTATGCGCGTATGTATTGATTGGTTCGGCTTATGCGGCAAACTCAGTGTTTAGGGCGCGTTCAGGCTGCGAATCCATCCTTCAGCATCGCCCTACTGAGGATATCCGCGCTGTGGATGAGGCCAGCCTGCCGAATCATCCCATCAGCAATCATCTTGAACAGGTGACGATTCCGATGGAAATTCCGGTGACGAATTACAGGCAGTCGCCATCTTCCAATGCCGATTTGAGCACCACACGCATCTGGCCGGGTGCGATCACGGTGGATACGAAACAGGGGGAGGCGCGATTTAACGGCGTTGATTTAGCCGCACCCCCTAGCATTAGCGGTGATTGCGGCGATGAGGGCAGCACCAACATCA
>JALHRI010000037.1:0-6275 GCA_022841525.1 Alphaproteobacteria bacterium
GGTGTGGTGCATCTGCCGACGGGTGTGGAGATGGTGATGCCTGGCGATAACATTAAGATGAACATTGAACTGATTTCGCCGATTGCGATGGATCAGGGTCTGCGCTTTGCGATTCGTGAGGGCGGCCGCACCGTGGGTGCTGGCGTCGTTGCGAAAATCGTCGCGTAGGGAAGTAGAGTCCGGAGTCCGGAGTTCGGAGTCCGGTGTGAAATGAAACCGAAAGGGAGAGTGACGATAAGAGGAAAGAAAAAGTTAGGTAGAGAGGTGATTTTCACTGAACTCCGAACTCTGAACTCTAATCACTAAGATGCTATGATGCAGAACCAAAAAATTCGCATTCGCCTGCAGGCTTACGACCATGCTGTGCTGGATCATTCGGCGAAGGAAATCGTCAACACCGCGAAGCGCACGGGTGCGCGCGTGCTGGGGCCGGTTCCGCTGCCGCGTATTATTCAGCGTTTTACGGTTAACCGTAGCCCGCACATCGATAAAAAATCGCGCGAGCAGTTCGAGATTCGTACGCACAAGCGCCTGATTGATATTGTTGAGCCCACCCCGCAAACCGTGGATGCGCTTGGCAAACTCGATCTGGCATCGGGTGTGGATGTGCAAATCACCGTGCTGCAGAATGCGGCGTAAGGCAAGGATGAGGAGTTTCCCATGCGTACTGGAGTAATTGCACAAAAACTGGGTATGACCCGCGTGTTCGACGAATTCGGTCAGCACGTGCCGGTCACCGTGCTAAAGCTGGACAATGTGCAAGTGGTTGCACAGCGTACCACCGAGAAAAACGGCTACACTGCACTTCAGTTGGGTTTTGGCACTGCGAAGCCAAATCGCGTCAACAAGGCGCAGCGCAGCGAATTTGCGAAGAAGAACATCGCGCCGAAAAAAGCGCTCGCGGAATTTCGCGTCGCAGAAGATGCGCTGATTGGGGTCGGTCAGGAAATTCGTGCGAACCATTTTCTGGTAGGTCAGTTCGTGGATGTATGCGCTCAGACCAAGGGTAAAGGATTTGCCGGTGCGATGAAGCGCTGGAACTTCCGCGGTTTAGAAGCATCGCACGGGGTGTCGATCTCGCACCGTTCGCATGGTTCGACCGGTCAACGCCAGGATCCGGGTCGCGTATTTAAGGGTAAGAAAATGGCTGGTCACTTAGGTGATGAGCGCGTGACGATTCAGAACCTCGAAGTGGTGGCCATTGATGAGTCGCGCAATCTGGTGCTGGTTAAAGGCGCTGTACCGGGGGTTGACAATGCGATGGTTCGCATCACCGATGCGGAAAAGCGCGCGCTGCCAGCAGGGGCTCCGTACCCGACGGTGAAAGTAGCGTCGAGTGAACCGGCGCCTGCTCAGACCGCTGAAGCTAACACCAATGAGGGAGGGGCAGAATAGAAGCGTTGTCGAAGTAGGGTGAATGCACCCCGCTCTCGACTCTCGACTCTAGCCACGAAATCGTATGAAAATGCAAGTGATGACATTGGAAAACAAGGCTGCCGGCGAGCAAGAGCTCGAAGACAGCGTGTTTGGTCTGACCCCGCGCAAGGATATTCTCCAGCGTGTGGTAGAATGGCAGCGCGCCAAAGCGCGTGCGGGCACGCATAAAACCAAAACCCGTTCGGAAGTATCGGGTACCGGTAAAAAGCCGTTCAAGCAAAAAGGTACGGGTAATGCGCGTCAAGGTACGCTGCGCGCGCCGCAGCATGAAGGCGGTGGTCGTGCCCATGGTCCTGTCGTGCGTAGCCATGCCTTCAGTCTGAACAAAAAAGTGCGCACCCTCGGACTGCGCCATGCGCTGTCGGCAAAAGTGGCGGAAGGCAAGTTGCTGCTGATTGACAATGCAGAAGTGAAAGAAGCCAAAACCGCAGCGCTGGCGAAGCGTTTCACCGCGCTGGGTCTGACCAAGCCGCTGATTATTGGCGGTGATGTGGTGAACGAAGCGTTCGCTAAAGCGGCACGCAACATCAAAGGTGTGGATGTGTTGCCGACCGCAGGTGCCAACGTGCTCGATATTCTGCGTCATAAAGAATTGGTGCTCACGAAAGAAGCAGCGTTGTCGCTGCAAGCGAGGCTGAAATGAGTTTGCTGAAACGTAAAACCGCGAAGGTCGAAGCGACCAGCGATGTGATCAAAGCGCGTCTGTGCGATGTGCTGGTGCGCCCCGTGATTACGGAGAAAGCCACCCGCGCGGCGGAGCAGAATAAAGTCGTGTTCATGATTTCACCAACGGCTGACAAAACGCAGGTGCGTCAGGCAGTAGAAACCTTGTTCGGTGTGAAAGTCGCCAAGGTGAACACGGTGGCAATCGAAGGTAAAACCAAGCGTTTCCGCGGTAAAGAAGGCAAGCGCAGCGATATTCGCAAAGCGGTGGTAACACTGAAGGCTGGTGAGAAAATCGATCTCGCTGGCGGAATTCGCTAAGGAACATGGGGTAGGAGAGAACCATGGCACTAAAACATTTTAAACCCACCACGCCTGGCCAGCGCCAGCTTGTACTGGTTGATCGTTCGGAACTGCACAAAGGTGCGCCCGTTAAAACGCTGGTTGAGCATATCACCCGCGCCAATGGTCGTAACCATCACGGCCGCGTGACCTCGTTTCAACGTGGCGGCGGACACAAGCGCGCATACCGCAAAATTGATTTCAAGCGCACCAAGCATGACATCGCTGCGGTGGTGGAGCGTTTGGAGTATGATCCGAACCGTTCGGCGTTCATTGCGCTGATTAAATATGCAGACGGCGAGCTGAGCTACATTTTAGCACCGCAGCGCCTGAGCGTGGGTGATAGCGTGACGGCTGGCGAATACGCGGATATCAAGCCGGGTAACGCGATGCCGCTGAAAAACATCCCCATCGGTACGATTGTACACAATGTGGAAATGAAGCCGGGCAAAGGTGGTCAGATTGGCCGCTCCGCCGGTGCGTATGTGCAGCTGGTCGGTAAAGATTCCGGCATGGCGCAAATTAAACTGCGCTCGGGCGAGCTGCGCATGGTGCCTGCAGTCTGCATGGCAACCATCGGTGCGGTATCGAATCCGGATCACCAGAACGAAGTGATTGGTAAGGCGGGTCGTAACCGCTGGAAGGGTAAGCGCCCACACGTACGTGGCACGGCGATGAACCCGATCGATCACCCGCATGGTGGTGGTGAGGGCAAAACCTCGGGCGGTCGCCATCCGGTGACGCCGTGGGGCAAGCCAACCAAGGGCTACAAAACGCGTTCGCCGAAGAAGTCGAGCAAGATGATTATTCGCACGCGTCATCAGGCGAAGGGTAAACAGAAATAAGTGACTAGAGTCCAAGTGGCTAGAGTCGAGTAAAACAAGAAAACGAAGGAGGAGTGAAATAAGAGAAGGAAGTTGGCAAAGACCGAGGATGTCCTCGACTCTCGACTCTCGACTCTGATCACTAAAAAACTATGGCACGTTCAGTATGGAAAGGACCATTCTTCGATGCGTATCTGCTGAAAAAAGCAGAAGTTGCGCGCTCGTCTGGTCGTAATACAGTCATTCAAACCTGGTCGCGTCGTTCGACGATCCTGCCGCAGTTTGTAGGGCTCACCTTCGGTGTTTACAACGGCAAGAAATTCATCCCCGTGATGGTAACGGATGAGATGATTGGTCATAAATTCGGCGAATTTGCCCCCACCCGTACCTTCCAGGGTCACGGTGGCGACAAAAAAGTCGTGAAGAAATAGGTGGATGGTATGAGCAAGCCAGCAACAAAACGTAGTTTAGCAGATAACGAAGCCCGCTGTGTGGTGCGCAATCTGCGCGTCAGCCCGCGCAAGCTGAATCTGGTCGCCGAGATGATTCGCGGTATGCGCGTGCAAACCGCTATCAATCAGCTGACGTTTAACAAAAAGCGCATCGCGCTGGATGTGAAAAAAGCGCTGCAATCGGCAGTGGCGAACGCGGAAAACAACCATAACCTCAACGTGGATTCACTGGTCGTGAAGGAAGCGTATGTGGGTAAAAGCCTGGTGATGAAGCGTTTCCATGCCCGCGCGCGTGGTCGTGGTGCAAAAATTTTGAAACCTTTCTCGCATCTGACGATCGTCGTGCGCGAAGTTGAGGGAGCATAATATGGGTCAGAAGGTTAATCCAATCGGGCTGCGTCTGGGCATCAACCGCACGTGGGATTCGCGCTGGTTTTCCGGCAAAGATTATGGCGACAAGCTGCATGAAGATTTCCGTATCCGCAAATTTATCCAGAAACATCTGGGTGCTGCAGGCATCAGCAAAATCGTGATCGAGCGCCCCACCAAGAAGTGCCATGTGTCGATTCACACTGCACGTCCGGGCGTGGTCATCGGTAAAAAAGGCGCCGATATCGATAAAGTGAAGAAGGATATTCAGGCGCTGACCAAAGACGAAGTGACGATTAATATCGTCGAAATCCGCAAGCCTGATCTGGATGCGAAGCTGGTGGCAGAAGGCATTGCCCAGCAGCTTGAGCGCCGCGTGGCGTTCCGCCGTGCAATGAAGCGTGCCGTACAATCGGCGCTGCGTATGGGTGCAGAAGGCATTCGTATTAACGTCTCTGGCCGCCTGGGCGGCGCTGAGATTGCGCGTATGGAATGGTACCGCGAAGGCCGTGTGCCACTTCACACCTTGCGTGCCGATGTGGATTATGGTATCGCAAGCGCCCTCACGACCTATGGGATCATTGGCGTGAAGGTGTGGATTTTCAAGGGTGAAATCTTGAAAGATGGGGAATTAAACCGCATGCCGACGACCAGCACGTCGCTGGCAAACGCGGGTTAAGAAGAAGTAAGTAGAGTCGAGAGTCGAGAGTCGAGTGATTCACGAAAATCGGCATGGGATAACGAAGAAGCTAAGGAGGAGTGAAGAATAGAGCGTTTGGAAGAGAGAAAAAAGTGCTTAGCACTCGACTCTCGACTCTCGACTCTGATCACTACCGCGTATGATGCAACCTAAAAAGACGAAGTACCGCAAGGCACATAAAGGCCGCATTAAAGGCGCTGCCAAAGGCGGGTATAGCCTGAATTTCGGTCAGTTCGGCCTCAAAGCCGTCACGCCGGAGCGTATTACCGCGCGCCAGATTGAAGCGGCGCGTCGTGCGATCTCGCGCCACGTGAAACGCGCAGGCCGTTTGTGGATCCGTATTTTTCCGGATGTGCCAATTTCCAAGAAGCCTGCGGAAGTACGCATGGGTTCCGGTAAAGGCGGCGTGGAATACTGGGCAGCACGCGTCGATGCTGGCCGTATCATGTTCGAAATTGACGGCGTGCCCGAGCAGATTGCACGTGAAGCGTTTGACCGCGCTTCGGCCAAACTGCCGGTGAAAACCAGATTCATCGCACGTATTGAAGAGTAAGAGGGTAGAGCCATGACGATGGAAGAACTAAAAGGAAAAACCACCGACGAGCTGCACAAGCTGCTCGCGGATTTGAAAAAAGAACAATTTAACCTGCGTTTTCAGAAAGCCGCTGGCGAACTGAGTGCTACGGGTCGTTTTCGCGCCATCCGCAAGGATGTAGCGCGCATCATGACTCAGCTGCGCAATATCCGTGCAAAAGCCGCGTAGGAAAGAGGGAGACTTACAGATGCCAAAACGCGTATTACAAGGGGTAGTGGTTAGCGATAAATGCGCGAAGACCGTGACCGTGAAAGTGGAGCGCAAAGTGAAGCACCCACTGTACAACAAAATTATTCGCCGCAGCAAAAAATACGCGGCGCATGATGAACAAGGCTGCAAGCTGGGCGATACGGTACGTATTGTCGAAAGCGCGCCGATTTCAAAAACCAAACGTTGGGCAGTGCTAGAGCGCGTTGCACAGGCGTTGGAAGCGTAAGGAAGTGGCCGGAGTCCGGAGTTCGGAGTTCGGTGAAGTTGAAACTTGAGTGTATTAGGAGGGTGCGTAGAGAGTAAAGAATGTTGGAGTTTTGGGGGGATTCCCGAACTCTGAGCTCTGAACTCTGACCACTAAACGATTATGATTCAAATGCAAACACGCATGGATGTGGCAGATAACTCGGGCGCACGCGAAGTCATGTGCGTAAAAGTTCTGGGTGGTTCGCACCGCAAAACGGCTTCCATTGGCGATGTCATCGTGGTCTCGATCAAAGATGCGATTCCGCGCGGCAAAGTGAAAAAAGGCGATGTGCACCGTGCAGTGATCGTGCGCACCAAGTTCTCGACCAAGCGTCAGGACGGTTCGTCGATCCGCTTTGATCGCAACGCCGCGGTGCTGATTAACAAGCAAGGCGAGCCGATCGGCACCCGTATTTTCGGACCTGTGGCACGCGAGC
>JALHRI010000037.1:6285-18623 GCA_022841525.1 Alphaproteobacteria bacterium
AAAATCGTGAGCTTGGCTCCGGAAGTATTGTAAGGATAGTGGCCGGAGTTCGGTGGTCGGAGTTCGGTGAAGTAAAAATGAAGGAGGAGTGAGTTAACGAGAGAAGAGCAGAAGGAGAATGAGGTGCATGCACTGAACTCCGAACTCTGAACTCTAATCACTAAAAAAATATGGCGGCAAAAATTAAAAAAGGCGATCAGGTGGTGGTCATCACCGGCAAAGATAAAGGCAAAACCGGCGAGGTGCTGAAAGTACTTCCGGAGGAGTCGCGCGTGGTGGTGCAGGGCATTAACCTGGTCAAGCGCCATACCAAGCCAAGCATGGCAAATGCTGGCGGGATTACCACGAAGGAACTGTCCATCCATCTGTCGAACGTGGCGCTGAAGGATGCGAAAACTGGCAAGCCAACCCGCGTTGGCTTCAAGCTGGATGGAGACAAAAAAGTACGCATTGCCAAACGTTCTGGCGAGGCGGTGTAAGAATTAAGCGGCTAGAGTCGAGTGACTAGAGTCGAGTAGAAACGAAGGAATGAAGGAGGAGTGAGTAAGAGAAAAAAGAGGATAAGAGCGGGGTAATCCCTCGACTCTCGACTCTCGACTCTAACCACTAAAAAGTATGGCAAAAGCAGCAAAGAAAACCGATAGCTACACACCGCGCCTGGAGAATGTGTATCGCAGCGAGATTGTACCCGCACTGCAGAAGCAGTTTGGTTACAAGAACCCGATGCAAGTGCCGGTGCTTGAGAAAATCGTCATCAATATGGGTGTCGGCGAAGCGGTGGCAGATCAGAAACAAGCACAAGCCGCTGCCGATGAGCTGGCGCTTATCGCAGGTCAGCGCCCGGTGATTACCCGTGCGAAAAAAGCGGAAGCGGGCTTTAAGATTCGTGAAGGTCTGGCAGTGGGTTGCCGCGTGACCCTGCGCAAACAGCGCATGTATGAATTCCTGGATCGCTTCGTCACGATTGCGATGCCGCGCATCCGTGATTTCCGTGGCATTAATCCCAAAAGCTTCGATGGCCGTGGTAACTACAACATGGGCCTGAAAGAGCAGATTGTATTTCCGGAAATCAATTACGATAAAGTCTCGATGATTCGCGGGATGGATATTACGTTTGTCACCACGGCGAAGACCGATGGTGAAGCCAAAGCATTACTGGAAGGGTTCAACATGCCCTTCAAGAAAAATTAGGGAGAAGATTCATGGCTAAACTTTGCATGAAAGAACGCAACGTCAAGCGCGCGAAACTCATCGCGCAGAACAAGACGCGTCGCGCGAAACTCAAAGCGACGATTCGCAACCGCGAACTGCCGATTGAGGACCGCTTTGCTGCGCAGATGAAACTCTCGGAGCTGCCGCGCAATTCTTCCAAAACCCGTCACCGCAACCGCTGCGAACTCACCGGTCGTGGTCGTGGATATTACCGTAAATTCAAACTGTGCCGTAACCAGCTGCGTGAGCTTGGCTCGTTCGGCCTGATTCCTGGCCTTGTGAAAGCCAGCTGGTAGGAGACTGAATTATGATGAACGATCGCGTAGCTGATTTTTTAACCCGTCTGCGTAATGCGCAAAAGGCGCGCATGCAGGTGGTCACCTGTCCGGCGTCAAACTTGCTTGCAAACATCTGCAAAGTGCTCGAGCAGGAAGGCTATATTCGTACCCACCGCATTGAGAGCGAAGGGGCGAAGAAAAATCTGGTGGTAGAACTGAAATATCACGAGGGACTGCCTGCGATTAAGCGCATTACCCGCATTTCCAAAAGCGGTCAGCGTAAATATAACGGTGTGGGCAGCATTCCGAAATATTATAACGGTCTTGGCATTTCGATTCTTTCGACCTCGAAGGGTGTGATGTCGGATTTTGAAGCACGTCAGCAGCATGTGGGCGGTGAAGTGCTTTGCACAGTATTCTAAAGGATTAGGTGAGGAAATAGGTTATGTCGCGTCTTGGAAAATTACCGGTGGAAGTGCCTGAGAAGGTCACGGTCACCCTGCAGCCCAACCTGGTGCTGGTGAAAGGCCCAAAGGGCGAGCTTTCTACACCGACGACCAGCGATGTGGTGGTCGAAGTGAAGGATGGCAAAGTCTGGGTGAAGCCCGCTTCTGAGTCGCAGCGTTCGCGCGCTATGTGGGGCACCGTGCGCGCCAACGTGAAAAACGTGGTGGAAGGCGTGACCAAAGGCTTCAGCAAAACGCTGGAAATTAGCGGTGTGGGTTACCGTGCATCGGTGCAGGGTCAGGTCCTCACCATTGCGCTGGGATTCAGCCATGAAGTAAAATACATCGTGCCGAAAGGTATTACGGTGGCGGTTGAAAAGCAAACCAGCATCACGCTTTCATGCGCAGATAAACAAAAGCTAGGCCAGGTGGCCGCGGAAATCCGCAGCCTGCGTCCGCCAGAGCCGTATAAAGGTAAAGGCGTGAAGTACTCGGATGAGACCATTCGCCGCAAAGAAGGCAAGAAGAAATAAGGTAGGGTAGTTATGAAAAAGATTGATCCATTTGAGCGCCGCAAGTCGCGCGTGCGCTATCATCTCCGCCAGAAAGCCGCAGGCAAAGTACGCCTTTCGGTGTTCCGTTCTGGCCGCCACATTTACGCGCAGCTGATTGATGATACCCAAGGTGTCACGCTGGCATCGGCCTCCACGCTCGATAAAGATCTCAAAAAAGATCTCAAGCTCGGTGCGTCGGTAGAGGCTGCTAAAGCCGTCGGTGCGCTGATTGCAAAGCGCGCGAAAGACGCAAAAATTGATAACGTGGTCTTTGATCGCGGTGGGTATTTGTTTCACGGCCGTGTGAAAGCGCTTGCGGAAGCTGCGCGTGAAGCTGGTCTGGCATTTTAATTAGGGGACCTTTATGGCATCGGTAGAAACAAAAGATCAAAATCAGGAAGGCAGCGGTCTGGTCGATCGTCTGGTTTCCATTAACCGCGTAGCGAAAGTGGTCAAAGGTGGCCGTCGTTTCGGTTTTGCCGCACTCGTCGTGGTTGGCGATGGTAAAGGCAAAGTGGGCTACGGCACGGGTAAAGCAAAAGAAGTGCAGGATGCGGTGCGTAAAGCCACCGATGCCGCGAAGAAAAGCATGATCCGCGTGCCACTGCGCGAAAGCCGCACGCTGCATCATGATATTGCGGGGCGTTTCGGTGCGGGCAAAATTTTACTGCGCACGGCTCCGGCAGGTACGGGTATCATTGCTGGTGGCCCTCTGCGCGCCGTGTTTGAGGCGCTGGGCATTCATGATATCGTGGCGAAATCTACCGGCACGTCGAATCCGCACAACATGGTGAAAGCCGCGTTTGCTGCGCTGAAAAGTGTTGATTCACCGCGTGTGGTTGCCGCGCGTCGCTCGATGAAAGTGGGCGAAATTGTGGAACGTCGTGAAACGGGCAGCAAAGCTGCCGGCGCTGCAGAAGAAGCGGCGTAAGAGAAGTGGCTAGAGTCTAAGTGGCTAGAGTCGAGTAAAAACGAGTGAATGAAGGAGGAGTGAGTAAGAGAAGAAAGATCATTGTAGGCGGGTACATCACTCGACTCTCGACTCTCGACTCTCATCACTAAGTAGTATGACAAAAACATCAAGTGCAAAGAAAACGGTGACGATCGTACAAACCGGCAGCCCGATTGGTCGTCGCTACGATCAGGAACAAACGCTGATAGGTTTAGGCCTGAACAAGCGTCACAAACAAGTCACGCTGGAAGATACACCTTCCGTGCGCGGCATGATCAACAAAGTAAAGCACCTGCTTGAAGTGGTAGAGCCTAAATAACAGGCGAGACGGAGACGGATATGCAACTCAATCAACTCAGTGATAACGAAGGCGCACGCAAATCACGCATGCGCGTAGGGCGTGGCATTGGCTCGGGCAAAGGTAAAACCTGTGGCCGTGGCTATAAGGGTCAGACCTCGCGCTCCGGCGTGGCGATTAAAGGCTTTGAAGGCGGCCAGATGCCGATTCACCGCCGCTTGCCCAAGCGTGGTTTCAATAACCATACCCGCCTTGAGTTTGATGTGCTCACCCTTCGCGATCTGCAAGTGCAAATCGATAATGGTGTGCTCGATGTGAAACAACCCATCACCACTGCCGTGCTGAAAGCGGTAGGCATTGTACCGCTGACCTCTGAAGGCGTGAAGCTGCTGGTGAAAGGCGAGCTGAAAAGCAAAGTCACGCTCGACATTGAGCGTGCTTCCAAAGCAGCGATTGCTGCGGTAGAAAAAGCCGGTGGTAGCGTTGCCGTAAAGCAAAAGGCGGTGTACGCGAAAGGCAAACAGGCCAAGTGGGTTAAAAAAGCGTAGGCTGAACCTGTATTAGACGACGTGAAGGCCACCCTCACCGGTGGCCTTTTTCGTAGGTAATTGTCATCAAACTGTCATTGGCATTCAGTGTGCAGACGCGCAAAGATATGGCATGTCTGAGCCCTCAAATCCACGAGTGAAAAAGGCTGGCGTGATGATTCACGGCTATCAAGAGATTGATGGCACGAAGCATCACTTGATCGTTGCGCCGTGGTCGCAAGGTAGATGTGTAAATAACGCCGAGAAATTCTATTTTCTCTCCAAAGGCAGTGTCGATAAAGGTGAAGATTATAAAGAGGCAGCGCTTCGTGAGACTCACGAAGAAACCGGTATTGATGTAAACGCCATTGCTGAAAGCAAGATTGTTCAACGTGGCGAAATTGATCGGATGATTATTAATCCCATTGGTCTTCCCCAGCGTATGTGGGCGTGTGTGATAGAGATGAAGGATATTGATTCACTGCGCGCGCAGCTAAAAAACAGTGACGTCCAATGTTCTGATGCACCGCTACTTGCCGCCTTTCCCCCAGTGATTGCTGAGCGTCTGAGCGCACAGGTGCGAAGTGCAAACAAACCTGATTTTGCAACATTAAAAGCAAGGCTTCTTGAGTTTTTACAGGCTAAAAGTTGCCATCCGGGTCTCATCGAACAGGTGCAACAGGCAGAAAGCCCCGATGCGTTAGGCGCTCTACGTCAAAAATTTTGTGATGAAGATAAAAAACAGTTTGATGCGGCTTTTGGTGTACTCAAGAAAGAACTCCAAGAAAATGGGGTGATTGGGGATGATAGTGCATGCCTCAAGCTCGATGGCCGCATTCGCCCGTTGAGTTTCTATCAGGAAGGTGCAGATATTCTAACCGTTAGTGAGTATCTAACCCGCATTGTAAAGCAGGCCAAAGCGCATCATCTCTACGATCTTAATATGGTAGGTTCAGCTGAAGTCAAACGCATGCACGGCGTGGTGAGCCCAAGCATTTCCAATGCTCTGAATCGTCAACTCGCGGTGTTAATGCCCATCGTCACCGAAGAGGATATTCAGAAAACCGATCTCGCCTGGCCTGACAAAGTGCTGCTCACACAAATGTATGCGCGTCACCAGCGTGAGCAACCAGCAGGCTTAGGCCGCTAGTTTGACGATCTGCTGCTCGAGCAATTTCTCTGCAATTTGCACGGCATTCAGCGCAGCGCCTTTGCGCAGATTATCCGAGACAATCCACATATTCACGCAGTTTGGCGCCGAAGCATCCAGCCGGATACGCGAGATGAATACCGCATCTTCGCCGGTGGCTTCAGCAGGTGTAATATATCCACCGTTCTCGCGCTGATCGGAAACGATCACGCCTTCGGCTTCCTCCAGCGCTTCGTAGATTTCCTCCAGCGTGATCGGCTTCGTGAACTCGATATTCACGGATTCCGAGTGCGAAACAAAGACCGGCACGCGCACGCAGGTGGCGGAAACTTTAATGTCTGCGCCCATGATCTTTTTGGTTTCCTCCACCATTTTCCATTCTTCTTTGGTCGAGCCGTCATCCATGAACACATCGATGTGCGGAATGAGGTTAAAGGCGATGCGTTTGGTGAAGGTTTTGGGCTCTTTATGATCGTTGGTGTAAAGCGCTTTGGTCTGATCGTAGAGCTCATCCATCGCGTCTTTGCCAGCGCCGGAAACCGACTGATAGGTGCTGACCACCACGCGTTTGATCGGGTTCATATCGTGGAGAGGTTTAAGCGCCACCACCATCTGAATGGTCGAACAATTCGGATTGGCGATGATGTTTTTCTTGTGCGCATCCGCCAGTGCCTCGGGGTTTACTTCCGGCACCACGAGCGGCACGTTCGCATCCATACGGAAGTAGGAAGTATTGTCGATCACCATGCATCCGGCTGCTGCCGCGCGCGGGGCGTGCACTTTAGATACTGCAGAGCCTGGCGAAAACAGTGCAATGTGGGTGCCGGTAAAATCGTAATCATCGAGTGCTTGTACTTTTAGGCGCTTGTGATTGCCGTAGCTGACTTCTTTACCGGCCGATCCACGCGAGGCGAGGGCGACGACCTCGCTTGCCGGAAACTCTCGTTCAGCAAGGGTTTCAAGCATTTCGCGTCCAACATTTCCAGTCGCGCCGACTACAGCAATTTTAAGCATATTACATCCCGTGAAGTTGTTAAGCAGCGCCGCGCTGCGTGGAGGATAAGGTGTCAAGCTTCGCTAAAATCGCATCGCCCATTTCTTTGGTGCCAACGTGTCTTGCGCCGGCTTGCATGATGTCACCCGTGCGCAGGCCATCCGCGAGCACGGCGTTGATTGCATCTTCCACCAGTTTGGCCTGTGCGTGCAGGTTAAACGAATAACGCAGCATCATCGCGGCGGACAGAATAGTGGCAACCGGGTTGGCGATACCACGGCCTGTAATATCCGGTGCGCTACCGTGCACGGGTTCGTAAAGTGCGGCGCGTTTGCCGCCAGTTTCGCTGCCCAGCGATGCACTGGGAAGCATGCCCAGCGAGCCGGTGAGCATGGCGGCGCAGTCGGATAAAATATCACCGAAGATATTGCCGGTGACCATCACGTCGAACTGCTTCGGCGCGCGCACGAGTTGCATGGCCGCATTATCGACATACATGTGCGATAGTTCAATATCGGTATATTCCGCGTCGCGGATTTTTTGTACTTCCTCGCGCCACATTTCGGTCGCCTCCAGCACGTTGGCTTTATCCACCGAGCAGAGTTTTTTGCCGCGCACGCGCGCTAAATCGAGCGCTATACGGGCGATGCGCTGTACTTCCCAATCGGCGTAGACCATGGTGTTGCGACCGACGCGGTGGCTGTTTTCCATTGTCACGCCGCGCGGCTGGCCGAAATAAATATCGCCTGTTAGCTCGCGCACAATCATGATATCCAGACCGGAAATAATTTCTGGCTTGAGGCTGGAGGCATCCGCCAGCGGCGCAAAGCACATGGCCGGGCGCAGATTGGCGAATAGATCAAGCTCTTTACGAATGCCCAGCAGCCCGCGTTCGGGGCGCACCGAATAATCCAGCGACTCCCATTTAGGCCCGCCAACAGCGCCTAGCAAAATCGCATCTGCCGCTTTGGCCTTGCTGAGAGTTTCAGCAGGAAAGGGGGTGCCTACGGCATCGTAAGCGCTGCCGCCAATGAGCGCTTCGTCGAAATGAAACGAGGTGCCCGCATGCGCACCCACCCATTTGAGTACGCGCACGGCTTCAGCCACGACTTCAGGGCCGATGCCATCACCGGCAAGTAGCAGAATGTTCTTAGTCATAACACCCCAAGAAAATGATGCACCAGCGCGCCGGCTACCAGCACCGTTAGGCTGCGCAGGGCGTGAATCAGCACCAGAGCAAACGCCGCGCGTTCCCAGATGAAGCTATTGATCTGCTCGATCATCACGAACACCCAGACCAGCGTGACACTGGCAATCAGCGCGAAGATGCTGGTGGCATGCGCCGAAATGATGCCGAGCAAGTACGACAGCAGCAGCGTGGTGAGCGACGCTATAACGTAGCCGCGGCGCACTTCGGCGGGGCGAATATCGTGCGGGCGAATGCCCGTATGGCGCGACCAGCTTTTGCCAAACATGAGCGGCGAGTACCACAATGTGCTGATCAGCATCATCACCAGTGCGGCAGCGACAAGCGATATCACCGAAATTTGACTAAGCGCGTGAAGATAATGATCCATTATCTTCGCTTAGCCCTGCTTCATCAGAATATCAAGCGCTAAGCCATGGTTGGTTCGAGGCGCGGGTGGCCTCAAACGCATCAATCGCGGGGGCTTTTTGCAGGCTCATGCCAATATCATCGAGGCCGCCCAGTAAGCAGTGCTTACGAAACGGATCGATGTCAAAACTAAACACATGATTACCTGCACGCACGGTTTGCTCAGGCAGATCCACCGCAATGGTGGTGGTGTCTGCGGCGATGCACTGCATCAACACATCGACCTGTTCGCGCGGTAGCACCACGGGAAGAATGCCGTTTTTGAAACAGTTATTATAAAAAATATCGGCAAAGCTTGGCGCGATGACGCAGGTAATGCCAAAATCGAGCAGTGCCCAGGGCGCGTGCTCGCGGCTCGAGCCACAGCCAAAATTCTCGAGTGCGACGAGTATGTGTGCGCTGGAAAACGGTGCGCGATGCAGTACAAAATCGTCGATTTTTTTGCCTTCCACGCTATAGCGCATTTCGTAAAACAAGCCGTCCTTCAAGCCGGTGCGCTTGATGGTTTTTAGAAACTGCTTGGGGATAATCATGTCGGTGTCGATGTTTTGAATCGGCAGCGGCGCAGCGATGGCTGTAAGCGTGGTGAACGGTTTCATCTTAGCCTCTCGTTAGCAATGTCATGCCATCTTCATGACGGCATCCGCGCCGTAAGATTGTAAAGGCGCAGACCCCGGCATAAAGCCGGGGTGACAGGTTGGAATGTGGTCAACAATACCATCGGCTCAGCGCTTGAAGGGTTTTTTGCCGCCGCCTGATTTGCCGTAAGGCTTGCGATCACCACCGCGATCATCGCGCGGTTTGTATTCGCGGCGCGGGCGGTCATCACCGTCACGCGGTTTGAACTCACGACGCGGGCGGTCATCGCGGCTGCCTGCGTCACGCGGTTTGCGAAACGGCTTATCATCCCCGCGATCATCGCGTGGTTTGTATTCACGGCGTGGGCGCTCATCGCCACCGCGATCATCGCGTGGTTTGTATTCGCGGCGCGGGCGCTCATCGCCGTCGCGCGGTTTGAACTCACGGCGCGGACGTTCCTCGCGATCATCGCTTTTTTTATAGTCGCGGTTGCGTTTCTCGTGGGCGCGCTCTTCGCGTTCGCCTTCGCGCTTGGTGCGTGCTTCATCGCGGGCGTGCACCTTCAGGCCGTGCTTCATCGCGATGATGAGGCGCAGCACATGATCGGCATCTTCCTGCAGGCTGGAAAGCTCGTCTGGCTTCACGTAACCCAGCTCCAGCGCCAGCTGTAATTCGGTGGAAAGTGCGGCAGCAGCGGCCTGCGCTTCGGCGTAACGCGCAGCCATGCCGTGATCGTTTTCTTCAGCGCTTGCAAGTGCAATATCGGTGGCGATACGGCGGGCAAAGGCACGTGAGGAAGCCGCAAGCCCCGCCTGTTCGCGGATGGGAAAATTCTCCGTCAGCGAAAAAATACGCAAGGTGAGCGCCATGGCTTTTTGCCATGCAGGCAGCGTTTTATAATCGCGACCGGCCGATACGGCCGGAGTACGCAGAGGTTGAGTTGATGTCATGAATAACTGCTTTCAAAAAAATTAGGATGGACGACCCGCAGGTGTGTGCGCACCTGCTGAGTTTGTTACATTACCCGCCGGTAAGAGGTCAGCGTCGCGTAGTAGTGCGCTGATACTTAAATCTTCATCGATCAGCGGCCAGTGAATGCCTGCACCGGCGGCTGAAAACTCCCACACCTCGCGCTGATGGGGTGCTGCTGTGTGTAATTTTGGTAGTATAGTAAGCGTAACACGATACACACTGCCATCTTCCATGTGCAGTTGCAGATGGCTAGGAGTAAACGAAAGATAATCCATTTTAGTCATAAAAAAAATCTTTCCAAGTTTGGCAAAATTGATCCTGATGTTCGCGCACTTTATCTGAAATTTCGTTCAATGCATAGGGCGAAAAGCCCTGATGCGAAGCCAGCGATACTGGATTAAGCCAAAATTTCGCCGTATTTCCGGCTTTATCGACATGCACATGTGGAGGTTCGCTGCCTTCGTTGCTGAAGAAAAAAAACCTGTACCCATGCCACCGAAGTAAGGTTGGCACTAGGTAAGCTCCCGAATATCCGCCAGTTTTCCTTTGATCGCAGCGGCGGCAGCCATGGCAGGACTCAGTAAGTGGGTTCGGCCACCGCGTCCCTGGCGGCCTTCAAAATTACGGTTGGAGGTCGACGCGCAGCGCTCACCCGGCGCTAGCTGATCGTTATTCATGGCCAGACACATCGAACATCCTGGCTCGCGCCATTCAAAGCCGGCGGCGGTGAAAACGCGGTGCAGCCCTTCATCTTCGGCTTGCTTTTTGACGAGACCGGAGCCGGGCACAATCATCGCGAGTTTGATGTTTGCCGCTACGCTGCGGCCTTCGACCACTTTGGCAACCTCGCGCAAATCTTCGATGCGGCCATTGGTGCACGAGCCGATAAAGACTTTATCGATGGCAATATCGGTAAGTTTTTCGCCCTCGCGCAGCCCCATATACTCAAGCGAGCGGGCGATGGTATCGCGGCTTCCTTCAGGAAAATCGCTTAGTTTGGGCACGTAGCCGGTGATGGGCAGCACGTCTTGCGGGCTGGTGCCCCAGGTGACCTGCGGCGCAATGTCGGCGGCGTTCAGCGTAATTTCTGCATCAAACACGGCGTCATTATCGGAAGGCAGGCTGCGCCAATAGTCGCAAGCGTTTTCAAACGCCTTGCCTTGAGGCGCTAGTGGGCGGCCTTTTAAGTAAGCGAAGGTTTTTTCATCCGGCGCGATGAGACCCGCGCGCGCACCCGCTTCGATACTCATATTGCACACGGTCATGCGGCCTTCCATTGACAGGTTCATGATCGCATCGCCGGCATATTCAATCACGTAACCCGTACCACCTGCGGTGCCGAGCTTGCCGATAATCGCCAGCGTAATATCTTTCGCGGTGACACCCAGCGGCAAGGTGCCAGATACCGTCACCCGCATGTTTTTCGCGCGTTTTTGAATCAGGGTTTGGGTGGCGAGCACGTGCTCGACTTCCGAGGTGCCAATCCCAAACGCCAGCGCGCCAAATGCGCCGTGGGTCGAGGTGTGCGAATCGCCGCAGACAATGGTGGCGCCTGGCAGCGTGAAGCCTTGTTCGGGGCCAACAATATGCACAATGCCCTGGCGAATATCGTCCATTTTGAAATAGCGAATGCCAAATTCGGCGCAGTTATCTTCCAGCGTTTGCACCTGAATACGCGAAGTTTCATCTTTAATGCCGTGCTTGCGATCTGGCGTGGTGGGCACGTTATGATCGGCCACCGCCAGCGTCAGCTCAGGACGGCGCGGCGCACGACCTGCCATGCGCAGCCCTTCAAAGGCTTGCGGGCTGGTGACTTCATGGATCAAATGACGATCAACATACATCAGGCACGTGCCGTCTTCGGCCTCGTGCACCAGATGCGCGTCAAAAATCTTGTCGTAAAGTGTACGGGGCTTGCCCATAGGTGCCCCTGACGACTAACTATTCGCGGCTTCTTTGCCAGCAAAATCCATCTTTTCACGGATGCGCGCCGATTTACCGGTACGACCACGCAGGAAGTACAGCTTCGCACGACGCACCACACCACGGCGCACGCGCTCTACCGAGTCCAGACGGGGCGAGTAGGTGGGGAAAATACGCTCAACCCCTTCGCCGTGGCTGAGTTTGCGCACGGTGAACGAGGAGTTCAGACCAGCATTTTTCTTAGCAATCACCACGCCTTCAAACGCCTGTACGCGCTCGGTATTGCCCTCGAGAATGCGCACGTTCACGCGCACGGTGTCACCGGCATCGAAATCATCGATCTTCTTGTTTTGCGTTAGTTTTTGAAGCTGTTCTGCCTCAAGTTGCTGGATGATATTCATAACTGCCTCGTGCACAAATATATCAAAATGGAGGCGCTTTATGCATCTCCCCCGCCTGATTGTCAAGCCCTAAGCCGCTTTCTTTGGTTTTAGCGCTGGGCTTCATCAAATTGTCATACGGTTACTATAGTTTACGTGTGGTTTTACTTAACAGAGATTGCCCCATGACAGCTTCTAAAACCCCTGCCACCCCATGCCCCGAAGCAACGGATGTTGAGGCCTATTTAGCCTGGGCAAAAAACCCCAAAACCCACAGCGCTATTTATGGCAGAAAGATGGGTTCTGACGTTCTAGAACCTATATGTGATGCGCTGGTGAGTAACCAAACAGGCCTTATGCGCTTCATGCAAGCAACCGGCATGAAACCAGGCAATATCAGTAGCATACTTGGCAAGTCTTATGGGCAAGGGCAAAAAGCGATTGAGGCGCTTATTATA
>JALHRI010000038.1 GCA_022841525.1 Alphaproteobacteria bacterium
GAATGCTGGGCAAAAACCGCTGGCTGGTGGTAATGTTCCAGGCATCATCATTGATCCGGTACGCAAAGAAGAAGATGGTAATAGCGTGTTTGCCACTGACCTGATTGCAAAAATGAATGGGCAAGAACGTACCAGCTACAGTCAGCATTTTTACTGGGCACTCAATAAAGGTACGAAGGGGCAAACCTACCGCTGGAATGTGAATAACATCGCCGGCGAAATCACGCTTGCGGAGCGTTTTACCAATAAATCTGGCGGCCAGTGCGTGCGTTTTCGTGAAGTGCTAAAAGTACATGAAATTCGCCAAAACCTACGCGGCCTTGCCTGCGCGCGCGGCGATGGCTCGTGGTGCAAACTGCGCGAAGGCTCGACCCCTGCCTGCGGACTGGGTAAAGAACGCGGTATGTTTGATGGCCTCACCCGCCAGCTTAATGACTTGTTTTAATCACTATCTATAGTTGTACTATGCAACATTATGCTTGCGTAAAAACCTGCGAGCGCTAGTAACAGACAGCTTGATTTTGCCCTTATCCCGTGAGCGTTTTTATGTCCTTAGCTACGAAGCCAGCCACTAGCCTGAAACCCAAATATCAGCGCGTGCTGATTAAGTTATCTGGCGAAGCGCTGATGGGCGATAAATCGTTCGGTCAGGATCTACAAACCATCGAGCGCATCTGTCAGGATTTAGCAAAAATTGTCGCGCTTGGCGTGCAGGTCTGCATCGTCGTGGGCGGTGGAAATATTTTTCGTGGCATCTCAGGTGCAGCGCAAGGGATGGAGCGCTCGAGTGCGGATTATATGGGGATGCTCGCCACTATTCTTAACGCACTGGGTATTCAAAACATGCTCGAGCGGCTGGGCTGTGAAACCCGCGTGCTATCCGCCCTAGAAATGAAAGAAGTCTGCGAGCCCTATATTCGCCGCCGCGCGATTCGCCATATGGAACACGGGCGCGTAGTGATTTGCGCAGGCGGTATTGGCAATCCTTATTTCACGACGGATACAACCGCCGCACTACGCGCATCGGAAATGAACTGCGATGTGCTGATGAAAGCGACGCAAGTGGACGGGGTATATGATAGCGACCCACGCAAAAATCCATCGGCGAAGCGCTTTGAAACCCTCACCTACCATGACGTGCTCAGCAAAGATTTGAAAGTGATGGACGCGGCAGCCATTTCGCTGGCGCGCGAAAACAATATCCCGATTGTGGTGTTCTCGCTTCACTCACCAGACGCGTGTTTACGCGCTGTGTGCGGCGAAGGTGCCTACACCACCATCGTCAATCCCGCTTAACTAGATAACGGAGTCGCTATGATCGATGGACTGAAACAACGGATGGAAGGCGCGCTTAAATCGCTGCATCATGAATTTGCTGGTTTGCGTACAGGCCGCGCATCGACCAATTTGCTCGATCATATTCAGGTCGAAGCCTACGGAAGCTACGTGCCGATCAATCAGGTGGCCAATGTCAATGCGCCCGAGGCGCGTTTGCTAACCGTGCAGGTGTGGGATAAATCGATGGTAAAAGCGGTCGAGAAGGCCATCGCCAATGCTGATTTGGGGCTAAACCCCGCTGCAGATGGCCAGCTGATTCGCGTGCCGATTCCTGCCCTTTCCGAAGAACGCCGTAAGGAGCTGGTGAAGGTTGCCGGAAAATATACCGAGCAGGCCAAAGTTGCGGTGCGCAACATTCGCCGCGATGGGATGGATGCCCTCAAAGCTGATGAAAAAGGTGGTAAAATTTCAGAGGACGAGCACCGCAAACAAAGCGATCAGATCCAGAAAATCACCGATGAATACTGCAAAAAAGCGGATGATGCGCTGGCGACTAAAGAAAAAGATATTTTAAGCGTATAACATGCAGTCTCCGCGCGCAGCTTGCCATATCGCCATCATCATGGATGGTAACGGGCGCTGGGCTGCGCAGCGCGGGCTTCCTACGCGCAAAGGTCACCGCGAGGGTGCGGAGTCGCTGCGTAGACTCCTCAAGCACTGCAAGAAAAATCCGGCCATTACCCATCTGACGGTCTATGCATTTTCGCAGGAAAACTGGAAGCGTCCTGCGAGTGAAGTCGCCGATCTCATGGATCTGCTGCGTTATTTTTTCAAAGCAGAACTCGAAAGCCTTCTGAAAGAAGGGGTGCGGCTGCGCTTTATTGGCGATCGCAGCGCGCTGGATGCAGACATTCAAACCATGTTGGCAGAAACCGAAGCGCGCAGTGCGCATTTTTCACAGCTAACACTCTGCATCGCGCTGAGTTACGGCAGCCGTCAGGAGATCGCGCGAGCGTGTCAGAAGCTGGCCAGCAAAGCTCTCAGTGGTGCGATTGCACCTTCAGACATCAGTCCCGAAATGCTCGAGCGCGCGCTGGATACGCACGGCATCCCCGATCCGGATTTGCTTATTCGCACCGGCGGTGATGAGCGTTTGAGCAATTTTCTGCTCTGGCAATCTGCCTATACCGAGCTTTATTTTTGCGATGTATTATGGCCCGATTTTTCGGGTGAACATTTTGATCAGGCGCTGGAGCATTTTGCCGCGCGCGAGCGGCGCTTTGGCGGCCGTCATGTTGCATGAGCACGGTTTCAAGCGATCTTCGCACACGGTGTTTAAGCGCGCTGGTGCTCGCAGCACTCGCTCTGTTTGCGCTGTTTTACCACCCGCACAGCTTTACGATGCTGCTGCTCATTGGTGGATTCATTGCGCTGAAAGAATGGCGCGGCCTTAACGTTCAGCGCTCGCTACGCTTTTTACTTACCACCACGCTGTACACCCTCATCGCGCTGGTGAGTTTATGGTGGCTGCGCGAACAATCGATCACCCATGTGCTGATTTTGTTTGCCGTGGTCTGGGGAAGCGATAGTGCGGGCTATCTGGTGGGCAAAGCGGTGGGCGGCAAACTACTTTGCCCCACCATCAGCCCTAAAAAAACTTACAGCGGAACAATCGCTGCGCTTGTCACTGGCACCGTTTTAGGCGCATGGATGCTCAATGATTTTCTGCATTATCCACCACTCATTGCCCTATGTATTGCGCTTGAAACTTCCGCTGCCTGCATCGCGGGGGACCTGCTGGAATCATGGTGCAAACGCCGCGCAGAGGTGAAAGATTCCGGCAGTCTCATCCCCGGTCACGGCGGACTGCTTGATCGAATTGACGGCTTGCTACTTGCCGCCATCGTGATGAGTGGGTGGATGCTGGGCTGGCAAATCTGGGGCAATAGCTAATGAAACTGCCCGTGATTCTTTTAGGAGCCACCGGAACGATTGGCAAAAGCACGCTGGATATTTTGCGCGCACATCCGGAAAAATTTCAGCTTCTAGGCATTAGCGCGCAGCGCAATGTCGATGCGGTACGCGCGATTGTGGAGGAATTCTCTCCCGCTTACGTCGCGATGCGTGATAAAGCCGCCGCTGCTCAGTTGCGATCGCAGTTGCCTGCAAGCATGCACATCATCGACGGAGCAGGAGCCGCTGCCGAACTTGCCGCTACCCCGTGCCATATGGTGGTGCACGGTGTGGTCGGCGCGGCGGGCATTGCTCCACTACATGCGGCGCTTAAAGCGGGGAATAAAGTGGCGCTGGCCAATAAGGAAAGTCTGGTCTGCGCGGGTCATCTCATGATCCCGCTGCTGAAGGCGAGCAACTCAGAAATTTACCCTGTTGATTCGGAGCACAACGCCCTGTTTCAGCTGATGCATCATAGCCGGCGCGAAGAAATTAGCTCGGTCGTATTGACCGCCTCCGGTGGCCCCTTCTTGCAGCGTGATATCTCGAGTTTTTCTAGCATTACAGCTAAGGAGGCGATCGCGCATCCGAACTGGGTGATGGGATCAAAAATCTCGGTGGATTCTGCGACCATGGCGAATAAAGGCCTCGAGCTAATCGAGGCGCATTATCTGTTTGATCTGCCCCCGGATAAGCTCGATGCCATCATCCATCCGCAATCGCTGGTGCATGCCATCATCCATTTGCGCGATGGCTCAAGCCTTGCGCACCTAAGCACGCCGGATATGCGCCTGCCCATTGCCTACGCGCTGCATGAGGGGCTACGGCCTTGTGCTGCCGCCACGCCGCTTTCACTCACGCAGCTCAGCACGCTGGAGTTTATGGCGATGGATGAAGCGCGCTTTCCCATGTTTACGTTGGCACGCGCCGCACTTGCCGAAGGCGCACGGGCGATGCTTACCTATAATACCGCCAATGAAATCGCGGTAGAGGCGTTTTTGCAAAACCGCATCCGCTTTACTGAGATTGTCGAGGTTGTGGAGCAGTGCCTATCCACAACGTCATCTGCCCCACTTGCCAGTATTGATGAAGTACTCGAATATGACGCCATGATTCGCAAACATACTTTAGAACGCATGGCCGCTTAGTGGAAAGCCTCTTACATATCGGCTATTATGCGCTTTCATTTGTGCTGGTGCTCAGCGTCATCGTGTTTGTGCATGAATTCGGCCATTTTTTCGCCGCACGCCTGTGCGGTGTACGGGTGGAGGTTTTTTCCATCGGCTTCGGGCGCGAATTGTGTGGTTTTACCTCAAAATACGGCACGCGCTGGAAGTTTTCGATGTTGCCACTCGGCGGATACGTTAAAATGTTCGGCGATGCATCGGCCGCCAGTACCGCAGATACACATGCGCTGGAAATGATGAGCGAGGCCGATAAGAAGGTGAGCTTCCACCATCAATCCTTGAGGGCAAAAGCCTTTATTGTGGCCGCAGGCCCGCTTGCAAATTTCCTGCTCAGTATTGCGGTGTTCACCTATTTTATATTCACGATCGGCCTTTCTTCCACCGAGCCGGTAGTCGGCAGCGTGATGAAGGATAGCCCAGCCTTTCATGCGGGTTTAGTCGAAAACGACATCATTGAAAAAGTGGATGGCAAGCCGGTGCATTATTTCCGTGAGCTGGCCACTGAAATTGCCCTAAGCACGGGTAAGCCGGTGCGGCTGGATATTCGCCGTGGTGAAAAACATCTGGTGCGCAGCATCACGCCTACCACCATGGAAGATAGCGACGGGCTGGGCAACACCATCACCAGACCGGTCATTGGCATTAAAAGCAAAACCATCGTACTCAAAGAAGTGGGACTGGTCGCTGCCCTCTGGCATGCGACAAAACAGACCTATGAAATGTGTGTAACGACCCTTCGCGTAATGGGGCAAATGATTCGCGGGGATCGCTCTACCGATGAGCTGAAAGGCCCCCTTGGCATTGCCAAACTCTCCGGCGATGCGGCGCAGTCTGGCGAAGATACAGCGAAGTCTGCACGCGCCATACTGTGGTTAATCGCGCTGTTATCGGTAAATCTGGGATTTATCAATTTATTCCCCATCCCGATGCTCGATGGAGGGCATTTGCTGTTTTACGTCATTGAGGGTTTGCGCGGGCGACCGCTGGCCAAGCGGGTGCAGGAATATTCCTTCCGCCTTGGTTTTGCGATGATTCTTTGCCTAATGGCCTTTACCATCTGGAACGATATTCGCCAAATCATCCTGTAAAAAATCCACTATGGATAACTTAAGATCGACTGATTTTACTTGATGCACCCTCCAGATAATGCCAAGTCATCCCTATGAAATATCTACACGTGTTTGCTGTACTTTGCGCGACGTTTTGCGCCGCTACCGCTGCGCGGGCGGAGAACATCTCCAGCATCGTGGTCAAAGGTAACGAGCGCATTAGTCAAGGTGCGGTGCTGAATTATCTTGGCATTAAGCCAGGCGGAAATGCTTCGCAAGCTGCGCTCAACCGCGGGCTAAAGCGCCTTTACGATACTGGCTTTTTTTCTGATATTACCTTAAGCACGACAAACGAAACACTCACCGTACTGCTTGAGGAAAACCCCAGCGTTAATCAGGTCGCGTTTGAGGGCAATACAGCGATTGATACGGCCGATTTAGAAAAAGAAATCACGCTCACCTCGCGCGGTATTTATACTAAGCCGCGCGTTCAGGCGGATTTGAAACGATTGCTGGATGTATACCGCCGCAATGGCCGCTATAGCGCAGAAATTCAGCCTAAAATTATTCCGCTATCGCAAAACCGCGTCAATTTAGTCTACGAAATTCACGAGGGGTTGGCAGCGAAAATCCGCAAAATCAGCTTTATCGGCAACAAGGCGTTTGATGCTGCAGATCTGCGCGAAGCCATGTCTTCCGCTGAGTCGCGCTGGTACGCGTTTTTAACCAGTTCCGACCAGTACGATCCGGATCGTTTGCGCTATGACCAGGAGTTGCTGCGCAAATTCTACAACGCTAACGGCTTTGCCGATTTCAAGGTCAAGTCAGCCATTGCCGAGCTCTCTCCCACGCGCGATGCGTTTTATTTGACCTTCACGATTGAAGAAGGCCCACGCTATGAGTTCGGTAAGATCGATGTCGCCTCGTCACTGCCCGAAAAAGTTACCAAGTTTGATGAGAAAACCATTTTATCGGAAACCGGCGATCTTTATAACGCCACCGACATTGACGATACGATTGACAGGATGATCGCCCAGCTAGGCGACCGTGGTTACGCGTTTGTCGATATTTTTCCCCGTCTCAAGCGCACACCGCCAAAAAATGAAGAAGAAAACGGCACGATTGATCTGACCTACGATATTAAAGAAGGCCCACGCGTGTATGTGGAACGCATCAACATCCAGGGCAATCAGCGTACGCTCGATGAGGTGATTCGCCGCGAGTTTCGCCTCGCCGAGGGGGATGCTTATTCGCGCAGCAAATTGGAACGTACCGAGCAGCGCCTGAACAATCTCGGCTTTTTTGAAACGGTGGCGATTAAAGAAAATCAAGGATCATCGCCAGATAAAACCGATATTAATGTTGAAGTGGCGGAACGCTCAACGGGTGAAATTTCGCTTGGTGCGGGCTTTTCTAACGTAGATGGGCCTTTGGCTGATATCGGTATGCGCGAGCGGAATTTCCTTGGTCGCGGGCAGGATGTACGCGCGCGGGTACTATTCTCAGGCCGCCGTCAGCAATATGATTTAGGCTTTACGGAGCCCTATTTCCTTGGCCGCGATATTGATGCCGGGATTGATTTATACAAAAGCACGTTCGAGCTACAGCGCGAAGCATCGTTTGACCGCGATACGACCGGTGGCCGCTTGCGGCTGGGCTACCAGCTTTCTGAGCACTGGCGTCATTCCATGCGTTACGGCTATGACTCGATTAATATCAGCAATGTGGACATCAACGCCTCGCGTTTTATTCGCGATCAGCAAGGCACGATAACGACCTCGCTCATTGGCCAAAGTTTTACGTTTGATGACCGCGATAACCGCTTTAACCCCAATAGCGGTGCGTTTTTTAACTATATGCTGGATGTCGCCGGACTAGGAGGCGACAACCGCTTTATCCGCAATGAAGTGCAATCCGAATATTACATGCCGCTAGCAAAGCAATGGACGGGGGTATTTTTCGGGGCAGCTGGCCATATTCAAGGCCTTGGCCGCGATGTGGGAATTGACCAGCGCTTCTTCATCGGCAACCAGGAGTTACGCGGCTTTGAGATCGGGGGCATTGGTCCGCGCGATCTTGCCACCAATGACGTACTGGGCGGTAATACCTATTTTGCCAACACGCTCGAGCTTCGCTTTCCCCTTGGTTTCTCGGATGATTTGGGCATTTCCGGCGCCGCATTCCATGATATTGGCTCGCTCTTTGGGATTGATGGCGTAAGTGGCGCGGGCGTGGAGAGCGATACCGCACTGCGTGCCAGCGTGGGTGTGGGTGTGGCGTGGAATTCTCCTTTTGGTCCGGTGCGCGTGGATTTTGCTTTTCCCTACCTAAAAGAAGACTTCGATCAGCAGGAAGTGATTCGCTTTAATTTCGGCACGCGTTTTTAGGCGCTTACACCCCCATAAAATACTGGATTTTCACGCGCAAATCATGCAAGGTGCCGCCGTTTTGCGATTCTCGCTTAACCTATTTATTCACGAGGAGTTTATGCGTACATTTATTACTAGTTTTTTCATGGCCGCAGTATGTGCGGTAATGCTTAGCGCTGCGCAGCCTGCTTTCGCTGCTAGTTACGGTGTAGTCAATATTCAGCGTATTATGCAGGAATCAAAAGCAGCGACATCGGTGCGCAATCAGCTTCAAGCCAAGCAAAAAGCTTTCCAGGCGGATCTGGATGCCAAGCAAAAAGCACTGGTTGCCGAAGATCAGCAGCTTGCTGCTCAGCGTAGCAAACTGTCGAAAGAAGCGTTTGAGCAAAAAGTGAAAGCCTTCCAAACTAAGGCCGGAAACACCCAAAAAGAAATCCAGAACAAAAAAGCAGCGCTTGATAAAGCCTTCGCCGAAGCGCTGACCAAAATTCAGGAAAAAGTAGGTGCCATTACTGCTGAGGTTGCAAAAGCCAAAGGCATGAACATGGTGATTGCGGCGTCGCAAGTCGTCTGGGGTGATGCCAGCCTCGATGTTACCGGTGAAGTGCTTAAAAAGCTAGATGCGGTACTGCCATCGGTTAGCGTAAACGTACGCTAAATTTCATGGCTGATCCACGCTTCTTCCGCCCTCCTACTCCCCTCACGCTGGCTGAAATTGCCCGCGCAAGTGGTGCTGTGCTGGCGGAAGAAGCGCATGCTGGCCTTCGTATTCAAAACGTAGCACCGCTGGATACTGCAGCGGAACATACGCTTAGTTTTTTTGATAATAGTAAATACCTCAACTCTTTTAAGCACAGCCACGCCGCTGCGTGTTTTGTGCGTGAAAAATATCGTACCTACGCGCCAAGCAGCATGGCGCTGCTTGTTACTGAGCAACCTTATCACGCCTATGCTAAGGCGACGCAACTTCTCTACCCGCCACCTGCAATCAAACCATCGATTCATAAAAGCGCTATCATCGCTGCCTCTGCGCGGGTGGCACCGAGTGCACAGATTGATGCCGGCGTGGTGATTGGTGAGGGCTGCGTCATTGGCGAGGGATGCCATATCGGCGCAAATAGTGTGATTGGTGACGGGGTGGAAATAGGCTCGGGCACCGTGGTCGGCGCGCTATGCAACCTTACTCACTGCCTGATCGGATCCGGCGTCATCCTTCACCGCGGGGTGCATATTGGTCAGGATGGATTTGGTTTTGCGATGGGTAAAACCCACATTAAAGTACCACAGCTTGGCCGCGTGATTATTGAAGATCATGTCGAGATAGGCGCTGGCACCACGATTGATCGTGGCACCGCCCCAGATACCGTCATTGGTGCAGGCACCAAAATCGATAATCTGGTTCAGATTGGCCATAATGTGCGCATCGGCAAGGGCTGTATTATCGTATCGCAGGCGGGAGTTTCAGGATCAACCACGATGGGCGATGGCGTGGTGATCGCCGGGCAAGCAGGCATTGCCGGACATTTAACGATTGGAAATTACGCTAAAATTGCAGCCAAATCCGGACTGATGCATGACGTGCCTGAGGGCGCCGAATACGGCGGATACCCTGCCGTTGCCGTCAAAGATTGGCACCGCCAAACCATTAGCATTCAAAAACTCGTAAAAAAATCTTGAGGCACGCATGAATCCTTTCACTATCAACAAAGACCAGCCACACTACGATGTACAAGGTATTAAAACGCTGATTCCGCATCGCTACCCGTTTTTGCTGATTGACCGTGTGGTCAATATCGAAGAGGCAAAATCTGCAGTGGGCATTAAGAATGTGACCAGTAACGAGCCGCATTTTCCTGGCCATTTCCCCAATCATCCGGTCATGCCGGGCGTGCTGATTATTGAGGCGATGGCGCAAACTGCCGCCGCACTTGTCGTCCACACGATGGGGGATGAGGCAAAAGGCAAGGTTGTCTATTTCATGTCTGTCGATGAGGCAAAATTCAGAAAGCCTGTTGTCCCCGGCGATGTGTTACGTCTTCACTGCACCGTCGATCGTTCACGCGGCAATGTTTGGCGCTTTAACGGTGTGGCAATGGTAGAAGAACACAAAGTCGCAGAAGCGCTGTTTAGCGCCATGATCATGAACGAATCGGGAGCATAGCGTGGCAAACATTCACCCCACCGCCATCATCGCAGTCGGCGCGCGTATCGCGGATTCGGTAAGCATCGGCCCGTACTGCGTGATCGGTGCGAACGTTACGCTTGCTGAAAACATCGTGCTGCATAGCCATGTGGTGATTGATGGCGAGACGACGATTGGCGAAGAAACGCATGTCTATCCCTTTGCCTCACTGGGTCACGCGCCGCAGGATAAAAAATTTCGCGGTGAAAAATCAAAACTGATCATTGGCGCACGCAACATTATTCGTGAATACGTGACCATGAACCCCGGAACTGAAGGCGGCGGCTTGCTGACACAGGTAGGCAGTGATTGTTTGTTTATGGCATCCACTCACGTCGCGCATGATTGTATCGTGGGTGATCGTGTGATTTTAGCGAATAACGCCACGCTGGCTGGCCACGTAACCGTAGGCAGCGGCGCGATTATTGGTGGGCTTTCTGCCGTACATCAGTTCGTGCGCATTGGTGAGGGTGCCTTTATCGGCGGCATGTCAGGTGTAGAAAAAGATGTGATCCCCTACGGTACCGTC
The DNA here is from genome assembly GCA_022841525.1 of Alphaproteobacteria bacterium. GTDB lineage: Bacteria > Pseudomonadota > Alphaproteobacteria > Rickettsiales > UBA3002 > JALHRI01. The sequence continues at coordinate 10,548 of JALHRI010000038.1, forward strand.
AAGGGTGAGCGCGCATCGCTCGATGGTCTCAATCTCGTCGGCCTCAAGCGGCGCAACCTGCCGCGCGAAACGATTCACGCTATTCGCCACGTGTTCAAAGATTTATTTTTTGCAAGCGACGGTACGCTACAAACCCGCGCGCAGGCGCTGGCAAGCCATTATCCGCAAGCCGAAGTGCAGGCGCTGCTTGCCTTCATCGCGGCGGATAGCTCGCGATCATTTTGTACGCCGGCACAAAACGCCGCCACTCCCAACTTAAGTGATGCGGCATGAACCTTCCCTTTGTGCATGTTTCCCCCGGCCCTGAGAAAGATGCGCTGGGCATCATCGCTGGTAAGGGCGAGCTTCCGCGCACGCTGATTCATGCCTGTCAACAAACGGGGCGGCCATATTTCGTCATCGCGCTGGAGGAAGCCTGCGATCCGGAAACGCTCGATTTAGCAGGCGAATCTGGTCAGTGGGTGCGCCTGGGAGCGATTGGTAAGGCGATTGATTTGCTCCGCCGCCATCACGTGCATGAGCTGGTACTGGCCGGCAAAGTTGCGCGACCAAAAATCACGCAGCTACGCCCCGATATGAAGGGTGCAAAGCTTCTTGGCCGTGTTGGATCAAGCATGCTGGTGGGGGATAATACGCTGCTCAATCACATCGTGGCGTTTTTAGAGGAAGAAGGATTCAGCCTGCTTGGTGCGGAAGATGTGGTGCAGGAATTACTGACGCCCGAAGGGCTTATCAGCTCCGTATATCCCGATAAGCGCGCGCAGGCAGATATTGAATTTGGCGCACGCATTGCGCGTGGCATCGGTGCGCTGGATATTGGTCAAGCAGTGATTGTCTATAACCATCAGGTACTAGGCGTAGAGGCGATTGAAGGAACCGATGCGCTGATTGAACGCTGCATCAGCCTTAGGCCGGATGAACGCGGCGGCGTCCTCGTTAAAGTTAAAAAACCTCAGCAGGAACGCCGCGTTGACCTGCCCACCATTGGCATTTCCACCTTAGAAAAAATCGCCGCTGGCGGCTTTGCGGGAATTGCGGTGGAAGCTGGATCATCGCTGATTGTCAACCGCCGTGAAGTAGCGCGCTACGCCGATCATCTTGGTATTTTTGTCATTGGGTTTACGATCCTCGATTAATATGCAGCAAAAAATTTACATGATTGCAGGTGAAGCTTCCGGTGACCAGTTAGGCGGCATGCTGGTGCAGGAAATGCGCACGCTGAGTGATACTATCGACTACCGAGGCATTGGCGGTTTTTGCATGATGCAGCAAGGCATTGCCTCACGGTTTCCGATGCGCGAGCTCTCCATCATGGGCTTTGCAGAAATTTTGCCGCATATACTGCGCCTCAAACTCCGAATTCGCCAAACGGTGGAAGATATTGAAGCCTTCAAGCCCGATATTTTACTCACCATCGACTCGCCCGGGTTTAATTTTCGTGTCGTAAAATTGCTGCGCGCGCGAGGTATTCACCTGCCACGTTGCATTCACTATGTCGCGCCAACGGTGTGGGCGTATAAACCAGAACGTGCACTGACGACTGCGGCACTGTTTGATCATCTTTTATGCCTGCTGCCCTTCGAGCCAGAGCTGTTTACCACCCACGGCCTCAAGGCAGATGATGTGGGACATCCGATGGCGTGGTGGTGGCGCAGTAAAGCGCACGGCGAGAGTTTCCGCAGCCGCCATCACATTCACCCTGAAGCCAAATTGGTGGCCTGTTTTCCCGGCAGCAGGATGGGGGAAATTACCCGCCACTTGCCCATTATTCGTGAGGCGATGGTGAAGCTTTCTGCTACCACACCTCAGCTGCACAGTACGATTTATATCCGCGAAGATATCGCCAAAGAAGTCTACGCCCTCACCCGCAACTGGCCATGCCCGCTTACTTTGTGCGACGATCAGACTCAGAAAAAGCAGCTCTTTGCCGCCGCCGATGCGGCGATTGCCAAGTCCGGCACCATCAGCTTAGAATGCGCTCTGGCAGGGCTTCCCAGCCTAACCATCTATCGTACCAGCGCGCTTTCTGCGTGGTATGTTCGTCGCAAACTGCGTACCAAATTTGTGCATTTAGCAAATATTCTTTCCGGCTCCATGATTGTGCCAGAACTCATTCAAGCAGACTGTACGGCAGAGAAAATCGCTGCTGGTATTCACCAACTTTTGAGCGATGAAGTGGTGCGTCATCAGCAAATCAACGCGCTTTCCAGCATCTCTGAAATGCTGGGAACCAGCCACGATATTTCCCCCAGCATGCGCGCAGCGGATATTATTTTAGGATATTTGCGCACGACCCCAGATGCTTCACGCAGCCCGAGCGAGGGCGAGGTTACTCTCATAGCCAAACAGGCGTAGCAATAGCTGTAGTGCTTTGCCACGCGGGGTTTCAAACGCTGCATCTTCTTTCAGTAACCTTTGCGCCTCTTCGCGCGCCATGCGGAATAATTGCTGATCAAGCTGCAAACTGGCAAAAATAAACTCAGGCATACCGGTTTGCTTAGTGCCCAGCACATCGCCTACGCCGCGCAGGCGCATGTCTTCCTCGGCGAGCACGAAGCCATCTTGCTCCTTACGGATAATTTTTAGCCGCTCGCGTGCGACCTCGGAAAGCTGCTCGCCGTAAAGCAAAATACAGTGCGAAGCCGCACTACCGCGCCCTACCCGTCCGCGTAGCTGATGGAGTTGCGCCAGACCAAACCGCTCCGCCTGCTCGATGATCATGACAGTGGCCTCCGGCACGTTAATACCTACCTCAATCACGGTGGTTGCCACTAGTAGAGAAATATCGCCGCGCACAAAGGCCGCCATCACTTCCTCGCGCTGCTTAACAGGCATCTGGCCGTGAATTAAGCCCACTTTGTTAGGAAATAATTGCGATAACATCAGGTAGCGGGTTTCGGCAGCGGCGAAGGCTTTTTCCTGCGCTTCATCTTCGTCTAAATTGGGCGTCACTAATGGGCAGACCCAGTAGGCACGCTCGTTTTTCTCAAACATGCGTGCGAGTCCGGAAATGACCTCATCCGCCTTGTTTTGTGGCATTGCCAGTGTAGTAATCGGCTGCCTGCCCGCAGGTTTTTCGGCAATGATGGAGTTTTCTAAATCGCCGTAAAATGTCATTGCAAGACTGCGTGGAATCGGCGTGGCCGACATATGCAGCATGTGCGGCTGCAATCCTTTTTCAAAAAGCCGCTTACGCTGATTCACTCCGAATCGGTGCTGCTCATCAATCACGACGAGGGCTAAATCATGAAACAAGACTTCTTCCTGAAACAAGGCGTGCGTGCCCACGGCAAGCTGCGCAGCGCCACTTGCAAAATCGGCACGTGCAGCCTTTTTCTCACGCATACTGAGTTTGCCTGTGAGTAGCGTGATCGTTAGTCCCAACCGCTGTGCAAGCGGCGATAGGCTTTCCATATGCTGACGGGCAAGTAAATCCGTTGGCGCCATCAGCAGTGCCTGTTTGCCTGATCTGGCGCACAGCGCCATCGCTAAAAACGCGACGATGGTTTTCCCGCATCCGACATCGCCTTGCAGCATCCGCGCCATGGGTTTTTCACCCGCCATATCTGACAGAATATCGTGAAGCGCCGCACGCTGCGCACCCGTAAGCACAAACGGCAGATGCTCACACATGCGTGTAAGCTCATTTTCTGCGAAGCTAATGGGGTGCGGATTGTGAGTGAGGGTTTGCTTGCGAAGTAGCGCCAGCATGATTTGATGCGCCAGCACTTCATCATAGGCCAAACGTATGCGGTGGGCAGTAAGCGCATCCAGCGCATCGAGCGCGCAAGGTTCATGCAGCGCGCGCAGTGCGGCTAAAAACGATGGCCAGCCATAATTTTTCAGAGTTTCTTGACCCAGCCACTCTGGCGGCATCGCCGTATGCGACAATGCTTTTTGCTGCAAGCGCGCGATGGCTTTCGAGCCAAGACCGGCCACTGCCGGATAGACTGGGTGAATTTTCAGCACCTCGTTCGATTTGCTGATCGGCACGATATAGGACGGATGCGCCATCACCCAGTTACCATCAAAACGGGAAACTCTGCCGCTGACTAACCGCTCCTCGCCGACAGGCAATGTCTGGGTGAGGTAGTTTGGGCGCGCATGAAAAAAACTTAAAATCAGCTGATCTGAATCATCTTCTACCACGACACGGTATGGCACGTTTCGTCCGCGCGCACGGGCACCTACAGGCGCTGGCACATGCTCGCATACCCGCACCTTAAATACAAAATCTCTGCCCGCCTCGCTTTGCGCAATCTGACTTAACTGGCTTCGATCGGCAAGGTTCACCGGCAAATGCAGCAGTAAATCACGCAGCGCTAGAGGCGCGCGCTCATCCCCAATGGGGGTGAGCAAATTGGCTAGTTTTTTTCGTGTCGCCTCGCCAATGCCAGGCAGCGCACTTAGCGGTGAGAATAATGAAAGCACCGCGTTTGCCCTGCTACGCCGCAAGCTCAATTAAGCGGTTACGCTCATCTTCCGGCAGTTCGGTCAAGGTGGATTCGCACTGATCCACGACACTGGAGGGCACATCTTCGCTGAGCATATTAAAGGCGAAACTGACCGTGACTGAGAAATCGGGCTTGCCACCAAACGCGATGCGGTGCGAGCGAATCAGCCAGCGCAGACGGTTGAGAATCACGCGCGCCGATTCCCGCGAGACATTAAACATGAACAATGCCAATTGCTGATCGCTCAGCTGCGCGACGACATCTTCAGGCGCCAGCGCGCGCGTACATCCCTGCGCGACATGGCGCAGCAGCTGATGACACCCTTCCTTGCCGTAAAGGCTCAGGCTTTTTTCATAGCGGTCGATTCGAATAGTAGCAAACGCAACCGAGAGATGATGCGCCTGCACAAAATGCTGCAGCGATTCAAAAAACGCCAGGCAGGTATCGCGGTTGGCGAGGCCGGTTGAGGCATCTGCAACAAAGCGGCTTTCAAACTGGGCTTTGAGAAAATCATCCAGATGAGCTTTGGCGCGCGCGCTGCGCTCGTCGGGAACGGAGAGCTTAAAGCGCGCATGGCTGGAAGTCGCATGCAGCCGCGTCATTACCACCGGAAAGGCGGTGACTTTACCATCCGCCATAATCCAACGCATCTCGCGCTGTTTACTCATCAGTTCCGAAAAATCGGCACCGTCTTCGGAAAAATCAATTTCCTGAAGTGCCTCAAGGCTGATGGGCGCTAAAAACTGGCGAACATCGTTGCCGGCCATCGCCTCCGGTGCGATGCCTAAAAGATCGGCAAATCCCTGATTTAATTCCTCAATCATGAGGCTTTGGGCGGCATTATCCTGCGTGACAATCACATAAAATTCGGGGATTTCCTTAAAAATCGTAGCCGAAGCAATAGATTCTGCCGTCATAGATTTCCCCTCAAAGTTAACGCGAAAGATACTTGCCAGTGCTTACATCTCACCCTAGTTATCACAGCATAAATTTACATAATCACCAAGTTTTTTAGGTACACCCTGATGCAGGAAACATCCACGCTTAATCCGCCGTTGCCGCGCGAGCACTGGCTTAGTCGCCTGCGCTACCGCAGCCACCACCGCGGATGTAAGGAAACCGACCTGGTCCTTGGCCATTACTGCAATCAACGCCTGGATACGATGAGTGATGCGGAACTCGCGTTGTGGGAGCGTTTTTTAGACGAAGACGACGCAGATATCTGGAACTGGCTGACGGAAAAAACGCCCTGCCCGCAGGCAGAGTATGACGCGCTACTTAGCCAAATGCGCAGCCTGCCTATTCTGCCGCAATGAACGAAGCGCCACTCGTTCTTCGTGCTGGCACAGTACTTCACATTGGCCAGTGCCCAGCGCTTGCACAGGTTCGCCTTGCTACAGATATCGCCAAGCATCGCAAACTAAGCGTCGTCTTTGTTGCCGCGGATGATCGCAGCCTTGAGGCTGCCATGCACGCTGTTGGCTTTTTTGCTCCACAGCTTGAGGCACTTCATTTTCCAGCGTGGGACTGCCTTCCCTATGACCGCGTGTCCCCTTCCATTCGTATCAGCGCACTGCGGATGCATACATTATCGCAGCTCCTTGAATCACCAGATAAACCGCGCATTATTTTCACCACTATTAGCGCACTGATGCAAAAATTACCGCCATCTGAAATGCTGCGCAGCGCGTGTTTTACACTCAAACGCGGCGACTCTATCTCGCGCGACGTACTTCAGAAAAGCTTGATGAAAGCGGGTTACAGACGCGCCTCCAAAGTGATGGAGCATGGAGAATACGCCCTGCGCGGCAGTATTGTTGATCTCTTCCTTCCCGGTAGCGATGAGGCGCTGCGACTTGACTTTTTTGGCGATGACATTGAATCCATCAAACGCTTTGATACCTTAAGCCAGCGTAGCAGCGAAGCGGTAGAGCGCTTCACGATTTTGCCGATGCATGAAGTCGTACTTTCTGAAGAAACAACTGCGCATTTTCGCACCAGCTACCGCGAGCATTTTGGCAATAGCTTCCGTGATGATGCGCTCTATCATCACATTTCCGAAGGTCAGATTCATGCCGGTATGGAGCATTTTTTACCGCTCTTTTACCCATCTCTCAGCACGCTTTTTGATTACGCGCCCAGTGCGCACTATCTGCTGGATCATGCGTGGAAGACCATTGCCACAGAACATTTCGAGGCCGCGTGCGATTATTATCAGGCGCGCTCGGCTCCTGCTCTGTCGCACATGGCTGCGCACCCTGCCCTGCCGCCAGATACGCTGTATCTCGCGGCTGAAAAATTGACACAGATGATTCAGCAAGTAGCGGCTGCAACGCTTAGCCCCTTTACGATCAATGACTCTCAGCTTGCCATTAATCTACCCATCAAACCGGTGCCACCGCTGAAGTCTAGTGTGGCGGGTGAAACCAATCCCATCGCCGCCCTCAAACATCAGCGCACACAAACGACAGAGTCGATGCTGATTGCCTGCCACAGCGAGGGAAGCCTTACGCGTATGGAAACTCTGCTGAAAGAGCAGGA
>JALHRI010000039.1 GCA_022841525.1 Alphaproteobacteria bacterium
GAAATAGGCGCTAAAACTTCTACCGCTTTTTCTTCAATACTTAAATCGCATTCCGTATCCACAAACTCGAACACTTCCAGCAGATCTGCCTTTGATTTATGCGTAGCAATCTCAATGCGCCAGCTGATCAGGCAATTTTCAAGCTCAATAGCATCAAGTGGCGGCACGTTACTCACATCCGCATGAATGGTTGCTTCACCAAGACCTGAGAGTTCGCGAAGCAGCAGCAGTGGCTCGTTACCATTGGCAATCATTGCTGGATGCGGTTTGAAACTCACCACGAACTGTTTTTGACCGCCGCCAGATTCCGCCGCAGCAGTACTTGCGGATGCCGCAGCGGCCGGAGGAGTTGCTCCCGGTGTAAACGCGGCAAGTTCAGCAAGTACGTCGGCACCATAGGCCGGATCGAGCGTGGTTTCTGCCTGTGCGGCGAGAATCATCTGCATCACCACGTCGCGGGCACGCAGCAGACAATCGACGGATTCGGGCGTCGGCGTGATTTTTCCCTCGCGCATATTATCGAGTAGCGCCTCAAGCACGTGGGTAAAGCTTGCGATATTGGTGAAACCAAACGCGCCAGCTCCACCTTTGATGGAATGCGCGCAGCGGAAAATGGCATTGAGCGTTTCGGTATCTGCCGAGGCGTCCAGCCCCATCAGCTTTTCTTCCATATCGGCAAGTAGCTCGAGGCACTCGGCGATATAGGTAGCCTTAAACTGTGCAAACGGGTCGCTCATAGGCCACTAACTTTTTGTACCACTTGCAGGAGTTTTTCAGGGTTAAACGGCTTGACGATCCAACCGGTAGCACCGGCGGACTTTCCGTCAGCTTTCTTGGTTTCATCGCTTTCGGTCGTGAGCATCAAAATGGGGACGAACTGAAATTTAGGATCAGCACGCAGCGCGCGAATGAGCTCCAGCCCGTTCATATTGGGCATGTTCAGATCGGTAATCACCACATCGACGCTTTGACCAGCAACGACCTGGAGGGCGTGTTTACCGTCTTCGGCCTCAATCACATCGTAGCCAGCGCCTTTGAGTGTAAAGCTGACCATGTCGCGCATGGTTTTTGAGTCATCGACGGTGAGAACGCGTTTAGCCATGTACCTGCTCCTGAGCGAAGAATGATGCGAGGCCGAGAGTAGCGACCGTTTTTTCAAAGGTTTCACTCGCCGCTGCAATCTGCGTGCCATAGCCAGATTCACGCCGTGATTTGATCAGGGACACTAGAATCTGGATAGCAGGGGTAGTAATGCGCTCGACAAGGGAGGCATCCAGAGTGATGGTGGATCGCTTGGTAACAAGGCCTAAGCACGCTTCACGCAGCGCATGCGCACCCGTAATATCAAGCACGGGAGAAAGTTCGAATCTGTGCGAAGCTTTCGACATATGATTTCTGGCGAGTAAAAGATGATGTTCTTGTATTTATAGTTGCATCTACGTTTTCATCTACTGCGCAACTTTGTCAAATAGTTTCTAGCTAGTATTATCAAATTCTACTGTAGCGTGCTGCAAACAATGCATTTCTGAGCTCCCGCTGCGCATGCACATAAGTGTACACTTGCGCTGCGGTTCTCGAAATGCGTTGTTTTCGCTATGCCACAGCGAATTTGACAACACTATCTAAGGGTTTTTCTGGTTCTGGATTATTGGTTATTGTTCATCCGGCTGCTTGAGATACGATTCAAGCTCGCTGCCCCATTCGCTCACCAGCTCTTCTTGGTGCGCACGCAGTCTTCCAATTTGCCGCTTGTTGATAGCCACGACAAGATTATGCGAGAGCAGCGGTGCGATCAATATAAACACCCAGCCAAGCCCCGCCGTGGAATAAACGATAAGCCAATTCGTAGCATCGGTGATCACGTTTTGTACCGCTGCATTCCCACCGTCACCTGTGAGCATCTGCGCCATGAACGGCAAAATACCCGCAAGGTTGCAGGTGAAAACGGTCTGAAACGTTAAATTATTTCGGGTAGCATCCACGTAATAGGAAACAATGCTTGGTAACATTCCGATTACAAAAAACAAAAAGCCCAGTTTGAAAACAACGGCCATTAAAATCGACAAGACCACGAGCAGCCATGTGATGCTTTTTGTTTTCTTCTTACCTTTGTTTTTCTCCTTGTCTTTCTTTTTTGCGTTGGTTTTGGCCATGATGCTACCTTTTTCTTACAAAGAAATTTTGGCGAGTGAGACGTAAAACGACGCCATCAACACGACGTAACCAAGGGAAGATGAAACACGGCTGCCAAGCATCTGCGACATGCGTTGCATCCGCTTAGGATCATTCAAATCATCAATCATTTTCTGATTGGCTTTATGTTTCTGAAGTGCGCGGTTAAAGCCCTCCTGATCGGTTGCGAGTACCTCACGATTCACCACGACAGAGATCACTTCATTAACATCGCCACTGGCGGCGGCAGGTTTTAATTTGGCTATCAATTTCGCGCGTAGTGTTCGGTTGTGAATATAGGTGAGCATCTTCTCTACCCGAAACGCTGCCCAGATGCCCAGACCCACGTATTTTTCTTTATCGTTCTTTTGCTGTGCGCGGCTTAAAATACGCAGCGCGACGAGTTCCTGATTCGAAGAAAGTCCTGGCACGGCGCCCACGTCTTGAATCTTAAGTTCCTTGGATAAATCCAGCTTGCAGGCAAGAAAAGCGGCAATGTGGCGGTCAATAAGGGAGCTGGCCTTTGCTTGTGTCGGGGCGATGGTATCAAGTGCACGCAGTACATCGCCAATACTGAGACAGTTAAAGGATTTAATCATCTCGGATTGGCACGGAAGATTTGAATTGAGCTCATAGAGTATCCGCTCCACGCCAAAGCCGAGCGAGCGTATTTTGAGGTAAGGCTTGGCACGCTGCAGCCGCCATAGCATTTGCGACAGGTAGGCGGCCTTGGCGGGGTCTAATGCTCTCGCGCCATCGGTGAGATAGGCCCAGTAATTGGGCGTGTCCATCTCAATCAGATCGATGAGTTCATGCATTTCTGTGGGCATGCCCGACTTGAACAGATCCGCAAGCATGATGCCCATGCCTTCCACGCGTACGGAATAGTTCGTGGTGCGCAGTGGGCCGATGGGATCGAGCAGCCCGATCAAACGCGTCATCATATCATTATTAATTTTTTCGCTACTGCCGCTACCGCCAATGCGCAAAATGCGCTCCACACGATCGGCCATCTCGGGTTTGTGCATGCTCATTTCGAACCAGCGATCCAGCCTGATTTCACGAATATCCTTCAGGGTGGTGCGCCAGGTTTTATGAAACGTATGCGCCAGTGAGCGTTTGCTGAAATAATCGCGCCCCCTGTAATTCAGCGGACGCGTGGCCTCACGCGGGGTTGGTGGCACAATCATATTATAGCGCTTGCCGCCGAGCCAGTTCTGGAAATGCTCAATATCCCAACGTTCATCGAGATTATCACTCATTGCGCCGCGGAAGAAATCCGCCATGTTATCGGAAAGATCAAGCCCTTGTGAGAACAAATGGTACGTGCCGATATCGAGTGCGCGATCAATAAACTCCTCGCGCGTTAATTTGCGCAAATGATCGAGTCCGTAAATCATTTCAAAGGCGACAACTGCCACGGCATACACATCGCAGCGCTCGTCAGAAACTCCGCGCGCAGATTGATCTGCCATCATGCGCTCGAGCGGTTCAAACAAATAATGCTGAAAATAACCACATGGCGATGACGCGGATTCCATCACCATCGTCGTATCGCCGGTGAGAATGGTATCGGTATTGAGCGATCCGTGCACCATCTCCTTATCTCGGTAGATTTTCAGCACGCTAAGAAGTGGCGAGAGCACGCGGTCAATCATTTGGTGTTCATGCATGCGCTGGCCGGAAGATAGCAGTGCCGAGAGCTTCGTACCAACAGGCTTTTCAAAAAATGCCACCTGATGCCACTGGTTGGTGGCTGAAAACAGCATGCTGCCATTGCCGAGCGTTTGCTGCAGATGCGGCGAGGTGACCGCGCTAAATGTTTCCATCAGCTTCAGGCGGTAAGGAATCGCACGATCAAGCACTACCGCGTAAACAGATTTGCCTTCGTTGATATTGTCAGTCGCGGCGTAGGCCTGACCTAATTTGTGCGAGAATTCCGGCAGTGGCTGCTGTGCCAGCAGATGGAAGCGATCGTGCAGATGATCTGGCTTATTGCCGCCTCCAAAAGGTTTAGGCTTGAAGTTTTCTAAAAAACTCTCCAGCCCGCTATCGGGTGCGTCTTTATCATTTCCAAACATACGCGCACTGTACTACTGCTGCGCACCAAGCAGGAAATGATTTACGAAAAAGCCTTTAGTAAGCTTGCTTTTTTACCGCCTTACGCGGCAAAAGGGTCACGCACTAAAATCGTATCTTCGCGCGCGGGCGAGGTGGAAAGCAGCGCCACCGGACAGCCGATCAGCTCCTCAATACGGCGGACATATTTAATCGCCTGCGCGGGCAAATCTGCCCAGCTGCGTGCACCTTGCGTGGATTCTGACCAGCCCGGCATCGTTTCATAGATCGGTGTAGCCTTTGCTTGCAGCGCTTCAGATGCGGGAAGATAATCATACCGCTTACCGTCAATGGTGTAGCCTGTGCAGATGCTGATCTCTTTCAGGCCGTCCAGCACGTCTACTTTGGTAAGCGCAATGCCGTTAATGCTGCTCATCGTCACTGCCTGGCGTACCATCACCGCATCGAACCAACCGCAGCGGCGTTTGCGACCCGTGACCGTGCCAAATTCATGCCCGCGCTTGCCCAAGGTTTCACCAATCTCATTGGTAAGTTCGGTGGGGAAGGGGCCGGATCCTACGCGGGTAGTGTAGGCTTTGGTGATGCCAAGCGTATAGCCAATATGCGCAGGGCCAGAGCCACTGCCCGCAGCTGCCGTTCCCGCCACAGTGTTGGAAGAGGTCACAAACGGATAGGTGCCATGATCCACATCGAGCATAATACCCTGTGCGCCTTCAAACAAAATGCGCTTACCCTGACGGCGATAATCCGCCAGTAACCGCCATACCGGCGCGATATGCGGAGTTAAACGCGTGATAAGTGGCTCTAGTTTTTCGAAAATCGATTGGGCGGTGACTTCCTCAACATTTGCCGCACGCAGCATCACGTTATGATGCGCGACCAGCGCTTCGAGTTTTTGAAGCAGGCTCGCGCGGTCGCTCAAATCGCAAAAGCGAATCGCGCGGCGGCCAACTTTATCTTCGTAGGCAGGGCCAATGCCGCGCCCCGTGGTGCCGATTTTTCCCTCACCACGCAGCGCTTCACCTGCTGCATCGCGCAGCGGATGGATGGGAAGAATCAGGCAGGCGTTCTCGGCGATTTTTAGATTCTCAGGCGTAATCGAAATACCCTGCGCGGTAATTGCGTCGATCTCTTTCACCAGCGCCCAGGGATCAACCACCACGCCATTGCCAATCAGGCTCATTTTGCCGCCGCGCACCACGCCAGAAGGGAGTAGGCTGAGCTTATAGGTTACCCCGTCAACCACCAGCGTGTGGCCGGCATTGTGCCCGCCCTGAAAACGCACGATGACATCGGCGCGCTCGGAAAGCCAGTCAACGACTTTGCCTTTACCTTCATCTCCCCACTGTGAACCCACAACGACAACGCTTTGCATAATTTTATTCCCGATGATTACGAATGAATGATTACGATTGAAGAGGCTGAATAACGCCGCCGATCAGCGCATGGCTGAAGCCTGCATGCATCAGCGTTTTTTTAGAAAAATCGGCGTTATCATCCAGGTAAATGGTGATGTACTCCTGTTGCAGCGACACCGCCTCGGCAAACGAAGTGGAGCAGGGCAGCGCAATCACCGGCATGACAGGTGCAGCAGGAAGATAGGCTAGCACATCATCCAGATAGAGCGTAAAGCCCACCGCCTGCTCGCCGTTTTCTAGCGTATATCTACCGCCGCGTGCCACTTCAAACGCCGGATCGTGAGAGAATATAGAAAAGCTGATGCCGCTATAATTGCTATCACTGCTTGCTTCCAACGCATCCACCTGAGCGGGAAGGTTGCACGCTTTTTCTTTCAGTGCGCGCGCCAAATCTTCCAGCTGCGTACTCGCATATTTGACCGGCGATTTGTGCTCGCGCAGCAGCGCCGCCGTATCGGCAAGCGATCCGCGAAGGCTCAGTAAATCTGCCAGTAAATCCGCACCGCAGGCACGCAGTGCTTCCTCATCTTTTCGCGCCGCTGCAAGTTTTGCTTTCGCCTGAATGTCAGCGGGTAGTTGCGCAAGCGTGCTGCCAAGCAGCACCGGCAAATGAATATCAAGCGATAACCCTTTCAGCCCAAGCGAGCTAAGTGCATGCTCGGCAAGCGCGATGACTTCTGCTTCAGCGTGCATGCCGCTTGCGCCTATGAACTCAATGCCAATCTGCCGGTGCTCGCGGCGCGTGTGCAATGCTTCGGGAACTGCGCGCACGCGCTGACCAGCGTAACATAAACGCAGCGGACGCGGCGCGCCGCTCAGGCTTGAGGTTGCGATGCGCGCAATTTGACCCGTCATATCCGCACGCAGCGCCAGCGTCTGATTACTAATCGGGTCGCGAAACTGAAAATAATCGGTACTGGCTGCAAGCGGCACGCGCACCAGCATCGTATCGGTATATTCCAGCATGCTGGGGGTCACCGGCTGATAGCCAAACGCCATGAAACACTGCATCAGCTGCTGAGTGCTTCGCAGGCTACAGGCCGCCAGCGGTGGCAGCTTATCCGCCAGCCCGTGAGGCAGTAGAGGGCGGTTCGAAACTTGGCTGATGGCCATGGATTCCTTGTAACTGGTGGTGATCGGCCTTCGCCGCAGGACAGCTCTCTAACGTTTTTGTGAGGGCAGGGCAAGCGCTTCTGAGTACTTACCTACGACTCTGGGAATTTACTGCCTATTTCCTGCTCGCTGCATTGCACAACTAGCTTGACAGCACGCGAGGGGCATGTTAGGTAGCGCTTCTTAATTAACAGATAGTATTCAATTAAACAAAAAAATGTAGGCAGGGAATTATGTCTAATCGTTGTGTGATCACTGGTAAAGGCGTGCAAACGGGTAATAACGTATCGCACTCGAACCGCAAATCGCGCCGCCGCTTTATGCCAAATATGCAGGCTGTTTCGCTGATGTCCGATGCGCTGGGTCAAACCATCCAGCTGCGCATTACCGCTGCTACCTTGCGCACCATTGATCACAATGGTGGTCTCGATAATTACCTGATGACCACGCATTCGGCCAAATTATCAGAAGAAGCGCGCACGCTGAAAAAGCGTATTGTGCGTGCACAAGCTGCTGCGAAAGCTGCTTAGAATCAAGCGTACGCTTGAAATTGGTGACGCGGGGTAGAGCAGCCCGGTAGCTCGTCAGGCTCATAACCTGAAGGTCGTTGGTTCAAATCCAGCCCCCGCAACCACCACAACACACTGAAATATAGTAATTTTTTAGGCTTCAGCCAAAATCAAAAAATCTTAGAAGAGATGCCGGTGCTACAGTGGTGCTACCTTATAGGTTAGGTCTATTTTTGTCTATATTGATAAGTGTCCGTTAATCTAGAAAACGAACCATCATTATGATAAATAAATGTAAATTAGTTTCGATTAATTTTGGTCAATCTGCCCCTAAAATTTCTCATAACCTGAAGGTCGTTGGTTCAAATCCAGCCCTCACAGCCTCGGGATTTTGAAGCTGAGTAAGCCTCAGAAGCAATTTCTAAGTTTGAGCTAAATCGCGTCCATGATATGGGGTCCAGAAATATACATGATTGTTACTATTTGCCTCGATTTTGTATTTGAGTGCCTTGCTGTGTTACTTTTTTAGTGGATTTTATAATCGGATCTGGCGACCATTCACGGTGCTGTGATTGGTAATCAGCAGCGATTCTATCTGCAACCTTATCTTGCGCATTTATAGGTATAGAAAATCTACCTATTTGTAAGTTTGCATAAGTTTCATTAATATATGCTCTAAGCTGATGAGTGTCATTGAGATAATTTTGATCCATGTAATGAATTGGTGCGCCGATATCGTATAAATTATCAAGGCGGTCTTCCCCCTCATTGGCACCACATTGCCACTGTCCGATGGCGCCGGTTGTAATAACAGCGGGAACACCGCTGCTGATATCGTCTAAAACAAAAATATCATAAGAAGCTATGCGCAGTGCTGCATCAGCTATGTCTTGTCGAAATGATTTATCCGGCAGCCCCCTTCGAACAGTGATATGCATATCAGTAGCCTCGGCCAAATGTTTGGCAGCCAATTGAATGTGTTCGAACTCAGAGGCAGGGCATTTAGGGCCAATAACTAAATCCCAAGGGTGATCACTTAAAATCGTAAGAGGCGCGGCACGAAGAATCCTTAAAAAGTAGCTTATATAGTTGTCACCACTCCAGTCGCTTTCACGCGTACCGTAAGTGACTAAAACCTTTCGATCTTTTTTCCGCATTTTTGTTTTGGGAGGGAGTGGTTCAATAAAGTGCCCAACATAATCCACCTTATCTAGCGCTTTTTTACTAATGTAAGGCATTTCCGCATCTAGTGTGATACTTCCGTCACCACGAACAAATGTTCTATCGACCCAATCGAAATATGAGGCTTTCATTTCATGATGGTTGTGTGCCCAATCTAAATAAGGAATATCATTTGATAAGCTATAAACTTTGCATGTAGGATTTTGGACTTTGGCTGAATGCATCAGCAATTTTATTTCTGGCGTAAATGGGCCGTAGCCACTAGGCCAAAGGGAAGTTACCAAGATATCTGGCTTTTCTGACTCAATCGTTTTAATAATGGTATGATTGCGTTTGGCTGTAATCGATGAGCTGCCAATAAACTCAAAGGGTTTTAGGGTGTCATCATCTATTTTTCGGACGCGGGGATCTGCATAACTAATTTGTGATGCAAGTGTGGGCAAAAAACGTGCGGTTTGTCCGAAGTCGATTGCGCTATCTGGCGCACAAAAATGATCTTCAGTCATTTTTCCACCATTATCTTTAAATCGCTTAATAGTGTCTTCGCTTGCCATAATGCAGACTTCTATGCCACGCTCACCCATGGCTTTTGAGAGTTGCGCCATATGCATAAGATGGAGTGAAGTAACAGAGGACTCGAGCCATAACACGGCCTTAGGATGTGCTGCGTTACCAGGATGTGAAGGTTTTTCCTTCTTAAACCATTTAGACATATAGCCTCTTAGTTAAAGCATGTTGTAATTTAGGTGGCTGACTGGCCAAGCATTCTGGAGTTGGCAAATCAGAAGTAAATACGGGGCAAAATGTACCTTGCGAGTTGCGGGTGAACCATTCTGGATCATTCAAGATGGTTTGAATCTTCTCCGAACAAAAGAATCTGCGCACACCGGGAACTTTATCAATCCAAGTTTGTAGGATCTCTCGTTGCATCGCAGGTGAGAACATAAGCAAATGTCGCTGATTACTCGCAGATAGAACAGGGTATCTTTGTAGATACTCATGCGCTTGGACAATCGATGCTAGTAGTAATGACGAGATCAATTGCATCTCTTCGCAGCTGCCGCTTGGAGTTTTCCCATCAAAATTAATCGGAAATCCTTGCTGTACTACGCGTAGTTTGCTGCCCTTTTTATTAACAGTTACATCCCAACGGCTACCACGTTTTGAGGTGTCATCGCAGTGCATGCGGTCAGGCTGCTGGGCAATCCACTTAAGCAAGCTAAGAAATTCTTTGTCGCCTGACGAAGCACTGATGAATCGTGTTTCATCGATTTTTTTATTCGGCCCTCTAAAGCTAAAACTATCTAAATCGATGTCTCGAAATATATCACACCCAGTACAGCCAAATACATAATTGGCATTTTGCACTGCCTGCCCAAGCCCTTTACAAACATAATAGTTAATGTTGCTTGGCGGGGAGCTGCCTCTTAATAATCTTGCTTCAGATTTTGGGTATCCGGCTTCAGGAGCTGAATAAACGTTCACGTTTCTAGGAAGCAAGTGTTTACCATCAACTAATTCTCCATCTGAAATAGAAATAGCAGTATCGTATATAAAAAGAGTATTTTGGTTCTCTGCCAATGTTTGGCTAAGTGCCTTGCCAATTGTACCTAAGCCAATGACTGCTACGTCTCTGTTGCGACAAGCACCAAGCTTATCTTTTAACTTACGTAGAGAAGCATCTGCAATAAAGGGGGGTTCAAATTCCGTTTTCAATGCCGACATTGCTGGAATCACGATATCAATAGCATGCCCTTCTGCACGCACGACATTTACGCCGTTAGTGGTCTGCTCAATGCCTATTATTTTTATGTTTGGGTCTATCGTAAGTTCTGAAGGAATGCTTTGTAGTAACCTTCCGCCATCATCCATAACTAAAATATTTTGCGGCCCTTGCTCGTGGAGCGTTCTCTGAACTTGTTTTAAAGAATGGCCCCAGAATTTAGGGAGGTCTGTACCCTTTAGAGTCTCATAATATTCGCCCAATTTTGCAGGTGTATAATCGACAAAGTCGATCCCCATCTGTTTCAATCTATCGCGTGTATCATTCACTTGAGAGTATTGTTTGCCAAGGATATGTATGTTTTGTGGTGGCATACCCAGTTCAATTAGAGCAGAGATCCAATCCACGACGTCTGGCATAACATGCGGCATTGCGACTAGATGAGTATTAGAGGAAAATCCTCTAAAACCCTCATCGCGAAGACGCTGTGCAATTTCTGCAGTAACGGGCAGTGTTCCCGTACAAGTAGTAAAGGCCTGCGTAAATTTTTGTTCCCTAGTATAAGACACTATAAAGTCCTGATTTATTTGAACCCAACTATAGCATCTGCTAAGTTCCGTTTTTGTTACATTATGGTTAAATTTATTACTGTTATATACACCAAAAAATTCTTATTCTTATGAATTATATGGATTTTTTATGAGCGCAATAAAATCAATAGCAACAATTGGCAATGGGTTGCTGTATCTTGTGCAAGGCCAAGACAGCCAAGGGCGGACAGCATTTTATTATGTGCTTGTCGATAAGATCAAAAAGGAACTGTTCTTAAGGGAAGTGACAAACGGAGCAACGGATCTACGTAAATTCGGAAAAATCCTAATAAGCGGTTTTGGCTCAGAACCTTCAGAAGATGCTAAAGCCTATCTTAAAAATGAATTTAATTTAGATACGCTCTAGCCAAGCGCATCAGATCTGCAATCTGACCACTTTTTAGGGATTTTGGGGCTCTCTAACATTACGAGACACTGGCGGCGACAGCTAAAGGTCTCCGAACTACGATTGGCTCACGCTTGCCTTCGAAAGGAATCTGGACGATAAGTGCGGGTGGGGTGAGTGTTTCGTCGCTGTTAAAGCTTGAGCTAAATCGCGCCCCCGCAACCATTCGCACTTTAAGTGCGTTACCAAGCCAGATTTGTAAAGCTTTCCTTGCTGAGCCGCATTGCGGTCTCTAAGCAGCCATTAGAACCCAATAGAAGCTGGATTTCCGCCAATACGTCTTTACGCTGCCTGCCCATCAATGCTGAACATTGGCTGACCACTAACGATGCAGATGGTTGCTAAGTAGCTCCCTGTGCACAGCTCGCCTATCCAGTTGGAATGATGTAATTTTGTGACAGTGGGTAGATGGATGGTATTTTAGGAGCCGTTAAGGGTTCTTTAACCTCTGCTGTGGTAGGTTGATAGGGTAGTATCAAACATCAACAAAAGCAAAAAGCCCCTGACGATGAAACGCCCAAGCAATGTTCTTCTATTCACCACCGCCTTAACCAGCGCGCTGCTGCCGCTGGCGGCGCGCGCCAATCCTGAAGGCGGTGTGGTGGCAGCGGGCGCTGCGACGATTTCGTCTGCAGGTAACACGCTCACCATCAACCAATCGACCGACCGCGCGATCATCGACTGGCGCAGCTTCAACATCGCCCCGAACGAGACCACGCGCTTCGTGCAGCCATCTTCGTCGTCGCACACGCTCAACCGCGTGAACGATACCTCACGCAGCGTGATTGAAGGTACGATTCAGGCCAACGGCAACATCACCATCATCAACCCCAACGGCGTGTTTTTCAGCCGTGGCAGCGTGGTGGATGTGAACGGCCTCACCGCCACCAGTGCGGATATTCGCAACGATGATTTTATGGCCGGCCGCGTGCAGCACACCATCGCCGGCCGCAGCGATGCGCAGATCATCAACGAAGGATCCATCACCGTGCGTGATGCGGGGCTGGCCGCCTTTGTGGCGCCTGGGGTAGAAAATAACGGCACCATCACCGCGCGTTTGGGCAAGGTAAAACTCGCCGCGGGCGAGACCTTCACCCTCGACATGGCGGGTGACGGGCATTTGCAGGTCGCCGTATCGGCGGATCAACTGCGTACACAAGTGGCCAATAGTGGCGCGATTATCGCTGACGGCGGCCAGGTGCACCTCACCACCGCTGCGGCGCGCAGCATGGTCGATAGCCTGATTACCAACACCGGCGTGATTGAGGCGAAAAATCTGACGATGGAAGGCGAGCATATCTCGCTGACGGGTAACATCACTGCGCGCGATGGCAATCATGGCGGTACGATTCATCTAAACGCTGGCATGATCACCCAGCAGGCGAAACTGACGGCTAGCGGCAGTGCGGGCGGTGGCGTGATTAGCGTGCGCGCCAGCGGCAATTATTCCTCTTCTGCTCAGGGGCGGATGGATGTATCCAGCAGTGCAGGCAAAGGCGGCACGATTGATGTGCAGGCCACTTCCAGCGAAAGTCATCTCTTTACTTCGGGGCATTACACAGCAGATGGCGCGACCGAAGGTGGCAACATTAAATTAAGCGGCAAGGCTTCAACCAAGCTTTACGCGGCCACGGCCAGTGCAACCGGCGGCAGCAAGGGCGGTGAGGTATTAGTCGGCGGCGGCTATCAAGGTAAAAACACGACGATCATTAATAGTGGTGAAACCGTGATTAACGGTGCCACCGTGCTCGATGCCAGCGCCACGCAGACGGGCGGCCAAGGCGGCCTGGCGGTAGTATGGTCGGAAGATCGCACCCGCTTTATGGGCACCGCCAAAGCTACCGGCGGCGGCACGATTGAGGTCAGCTCGAAAGAGACCTTAAGCATTGGTGAGGCGTCGGTCATCGATGTGTCGAATCTGTGGGGGCAGGCGGGTAAAGTGCTGCTGGATCCGAAAAACATCACCATCGCCACTGGCGGCGCCAGTAGTGGATTTAGTTTCTTTGAGTTTGTGGACCCCAACGTCAACGGCACAGGGTTTGGTGGGAATGTGCTCACCCTTTCCAATGGCAACGTAGTCATTACCGATAGCGCCGATAGTGCCGGTGGCAGCAATACCGGTGCTTCCTATTTGTTCAACGGCACCACCGGCGCACTGATAAGCACGCTCACCGGCAGCAATGCGAACGACGCGGTGGGTAAGTTAATTACCTCGCTTACCAACGGTAATTATGTGGTAAGTTCTGATACTTGGAATGGTAGCCGTGGTTTTACAGCACTGGGCAACGCCACCACTGGTATTAGCGGTGTGGTGAGCGCTGCCAATGCGATGGTGGGTGCGGCAGCCGGTAATCGTTATGGTGACTCAGTCACGGTGTTAACAAACGGTAACTATGTCGGTAGGCGTGGTGTGAATCGTGGAAATGCCGGATCTTACACGTGGGGCAGCGGCACCACCGCAACGGTGGGTACCTTAAGCGCCGCCAATACATTTACCGGTGTTGCCGGTAGTGCTATAGCCGGCACACAAGGAACCGTTATCGTTACACTTTCTAACGGTAATTATGTACTGGTGAGTAGGGAGTGGAGTAATGGCGCGACGGCAGAAGTGGGCGCGGTTACCTGGGCAAATGGCACTACCGGTATTAGCGGCTCGATCAGTGTCGCAAACTCCCTCATCGGCAGCACCGCGAACGATCAAATTGGCAGTAATGGTGTCACGGCGTTATCCAACGGCAATTATGTGGTGAGAAGCCAAAGCTGGAATAATGGTGCAGTGGTGGATGCTGGTGCGGTCACCTGGGTGGATGGTACCACGGGTATTGTTGGCACAGTCAGTGCGGCGAACTCGCTGGTGGGTAGCACGGCGAGCGATCAAGTGGGTAGTGGTGGCATCACCACACTAAGTAACGGTAATTATATTGTTACCAGCAGCGTCTGGGACGATGGCGCTACCGCCAATGTGGGTGCGGTCACGTGGGGCAGTGGTACCGCGGGTGTTTCTGGCGTTGTTAGTTCCACCAACTCGCTGATTGGTAGTAACGCGAACGATCAGATTGGCGGGGCAATTACTGCTCTAACTAACGGCAATTATGTGGTGCGTAGCACGAGCTGGAACGGTAGCCGCGGCGCGGCCACATGGGGTAGCGGCACCACCGGCATTACAGGCGTGGTCAGTTCCACTAATTCACTGGTGGGCAGCACGGCGAATGATTGGATTGGCCAGCATATCACCCAGCTTACCAATGGCAATTATGTGCTTAGAAGCACCTTATGGGATAATGGTGCCACGGCAGATGTGGGGGCGGTAACTTGGGGCAGTGGCACTGCAGGTGTTTCTGGCGTTGTGAGTTCGGCGAATTCACTCATCGGCAGTACGGCCAGCGATCAGGTGGGGAGTAATCTCTTAGCGCTTACCAACGGCAATTATGTGGTGACTAGCACCAACTGGGATAATGGCGCGGTGGCCAATGCCGGTGCGGCTACCTGGGGTAGTGGTACCACAGGTATTACGGGCACGGTGAGTGCCGCCAACTCGTTGGTAGGCAGCACGGCGAATGATAATATCGGTTCTGGGGCCTTAGTAGCGCTCACCAATGGTAATTACCTTGTAGGCAGTAGCAGCTGGGATAATGGTGCGGTAAGTAATGCCGGTGCATTAACATGGGGCAATGGCACCACTGGCACTACTGGCGCGGTGAGTGCCGCCAACTCGTTGGTGGGGAGCACTGCCAATGATAGTATCGGCGGTGGAGTCATTACCGCGTTAAGCAATGGTAACTATGTCGCCAACCATGGTGGCTGGGATAATGGCGCGGTGGTGAATGCCGGTGCATCGACATGGGGCAATGGAACCACAGGCATCGCAGGAACCATTAGTGCTACTAATTCACTCATAGGAAGTAATGCCAACGATGGCGTTGGCGCAAGTGGCACCACCTTGCTCAGCAATGGCAATTATGTGGTCAATAGCAGCAGCTGGAATGCTTTGCGCGGCGCGGTGACCTGGGGAAGCGCAACCTCTGGTGTGGTAGGCATTGTGAGTGCCGCCAACTCGCTGGTGGGAAGCAGTGCCAATGATAGTATCGGCGGTGGTGGTATCACCATTCTTAATAACGGCAATTACGTGGTTGGTAGTAATGGTTGGGATAACGGTGCCACCGCCAATGTAGGTGCTGTCACATGGGGTAATGGCACAACAGGGACTGCAGGAACAGTAAGTTCGGCCAACTCGCTGGTGGGTAGTACAGCGAACGATCAGATTGGAAGTTTTAGCGTCACCGCACTTAATAATGGTAACTACATAGTACGAAGTGCTTTCTGGGATGACGGTGCCACGGTGGATGCCGGTGCTGCTACCTTTGGCAGTGGCACGGCTGGTGTTAGCGGTGTGATTAGCGCCAGCAACAGCATTATCGGTCCGGCGGGGTCAGTGCGTCTGAACGTGTTCGATCAAACGGCAATCAATGGCCGCGCCGTCGTCAGTATGGATGGCAGGGTCTATTCCGGAGAGCTGGGCGGTGCAGCACCTGCGACTACTTTTGCGGATAGCGCCGGTGCGGATGTGACGATCTCGCCCACGTTCCTCACCAATCTGCTCAATACCGGTGCGGCCGTGACGCTGCAGGCCAATAATGATATTTTTGTGAATAATGATGTGATCGCCAATAATGCCGGCGGCAATGGCGGTTGGTTCACACTGCAGGCTGGGCGCTCCATTTTTATCAACGCCAACATCACCACCGATAATGGCAATTTAACCCTGATTGGTAACGATAACCTCGCCAGCGGCGTGGTCGATGCCCACCGCGATGCCGGTGCGGCAGTAATTACGCAGGCGCTCGGCACCACCATCAACGCCGGCACCGGCGCGGTGAACATTGAGCTGCGTGCGGGTACTGGTAAAACGCACAGTACATCTGGCAACATTACTCTGCGCAGCATTACGGCAGCCAGTCTGTTTGCGCGCAGCTTTGCCAGCGCCAGCGATATTGTTCTCAATAACGCCCTCATCTTATCCGGCGCGGGCACGGCGTTGGAGCTGGTGGCGGGGGATGACATCATCAACAATCACGGTGCGGGGGTGTTCAGCTTAACGGGCGGTGGCAGGTTCCTCACCTGGTCGGATGATCCCTTGCAAGATACCGGCGAGGAGCATTTCAGCGCCGCCACCACCAAGCGCTATAACCGCAATTACGGTGTCGATACGCCGGAAGCCACCGGCAACATCCGCAATTATTCAGTCGCCCCGACACTGACCATCACCCCCACCGGCACGCAGTATGTGTACGGCGACGCGGCCACGGTCTCGGGTGCTTACACCATTTCCGGCTGGCACATGGCCGAAGATCAGGCCGCGCACACCATGGGCGGCACGGCCAGCTTCATCACCACCTACGTGCAGGGCAACAATGCCGGCACCACCTATGCCACCGGCAATAGCGGCTCCACACTTTCCAGCAATTTAAACTACGGCATCACCTACGCCACCTCGCCCACGCTCACCGTGAACAAGGCGGATCTGCGAGTGAAAGCGGTGGATGTGACGTTTAATCAGGGCAGCTCACCGGTGGTGAATTTCTTCTACGAACCGTCGGACTTTAAGCTGGGGCAGAATGCCTCCACGGCCGGTATTGTTGGCGCGCCCTCACTGATCACTGCGCTGAACACGCTGGCGGTGGGCACCCACAACATGGCGCTGAATCTGGCGGGGGTGAGTGCGGTGAATTACAATTTCCTCGAGCTGACGCCGCGCGGGATCGCCACCGTAAATGCCGGCGCGCCCACTGCGCACACGATTCAGCTGCCTGATTCGGTGCGCCGCAGTATGGCGGATGCAACGATTCTGCAAACCGGTGTGGTGTCACCCTTCGTGCGCTCTGGCACGAATAATGGTAGCCGCTTAAGTGCACCGC
>JALHRI010000040.1:0-5328 GCA_022841525.1 Alphaproteobacteria bacterium
CGATGCAGTTTCACCCCATCGTGCTGCGCGCCTTTGGCCTGAGCGAAACCAAACCCGAAAACCCACCACTCAAAAGCATCAAGCTCTAGGCACTGATGCTTTTATGCGATTTAGGCGGCGGCGTTTTGGCGCAATTGGTAGATGATAGCCTCGGCGCAGCCGATCGATGAGGCGGGGTTTTGACCAGTAATCAGCGCACCGTCGATCACGACATTCGCCTCGAACAGCCCTTTATTCTGCGGCGTTCCACCAAGTTCTTGTAGCCTGGATTCGAGCATAAACGGCACGTAGGGCGTAACGCCGATATGGTCTTCCTCGGCATTGGTAAAACAGGTGAAGCGTTTGCCTTTGACCACCGATTCGCCTTTGGCATTTTTCGCACTCACCAGACAGGCAGGGCCGTGACAGACGCTGGCGACCGGTTTGCCTTCGCGCAGAAACTGCTCCACCAGCTGAGTCACGCGCGCATCGTGCGGCAAATCATCCATCGTGCCGTGACCGCCCGCGAAAAAAGCGGCATCAAACTCGGCGAAGTTAATGTCACGCAGGCAGATGCTATTACGTAGCGCCATTTGCGCTTTGCTATCAGCGTGATAGCGACGGGTAGAGGCGGTTTGTGCATCTTCCGCCAGACTTTTTGGATCGCACGGTGGCGTGCCACCGAGTGGGGAGGCAATCGTTACCTCGCAGCGCGAATCGCGCAGAGCGTAGTAGGGGGCGACCACTTCTTCCAGCCAGTAACCCGTGGGCTCGGGCGCGGTGCCCATCGTGGAAGATGAGGTGACAATCAGTAAAATACGTGGCGTTTTCATGGCGTGCCTCACTGGCAAATGTTAGGGCGCAGCCAGTAATAATAGTGGCCAAGCGCCAAGCAGAGCATACAAGGCAAGCGCAGGCAGAGCAACGCCAAAAACGCTGGTGGTGATGGGCTTCATCAAGCTGCGCCGGGATGGTGTATGGCGCAAGTAAGGCCATAAACTATAGGCCGCGCTGATGCTAAAAAGTGCCAAAATAATGCATAAGAATATCAGCATATTATTTCTTTTCTCTGCTGCGATACATGAGGTAACATCCGGCCATAAGCAGTAGTGCAGGGGCTAACCATAACGGTAACACGGCAAGATTGCTAGGCGGATGCATCAACACTTCGTTGCCGTAGCGGGCGATGAAAAAGACTATAATTTCCTGATCGGTTTTTTGATCCATCACCATGTGCCGGATGGTCGCGCGCATGTCGAGCGCATGGCGCGCATCGGAATCGCTGAGTGATTGGCCTTCGCAAACCACGCAGCGCATCTGTGAAAATAATGCCTGCGCACGCGATTCCATCGCGGCCTGCGGTAGGGGTTTTTCTACGGTGATCGCGAGTGCGGGGGCGCTTACAATCTGAAGCAGCACGAAGCATACCAGCGCAAGCCACCTCATGGCGTCATCTCCGTGAGCAGCGGGGCGAGGTCATGTTCAATCACGCCTGCATGAATTGGTCCGGCAATGTGCGCGCGCACGATGGTGTGTTTATCGATTAAGAAACTCTCTGGCACGCCGCGAATACCAAGTTTTACGCCTGTTTGACGGTCAGCATCGAAATAGACATGATCGTAGGGGGCGGCGTGATCGCGCAGCCATGTTTTGACGTTTTCCGGCGTATCGTGCCAGGCAATGCCGATGATTTGAAGTGTTGGAAAACGCGCTTTAAGCGCCTTAAGTTCCGGTAGCTCTGCCACACACGGCGTACACCAGGAAGCGAAAATATTGATCAACACAGGTTCATTTTTTCGGGCATCCCATGCGGTGGATTGTCCAAGTGCAGTAAGGGTGAGGGCAGGAAGCGTTGTGCCGATGAGCGGGCTTTCGCTGCCAGCCATCTCGCGCGATTCCTGCGTGCTGATGCCAATGCCCAAAAGCACGAAAATGAGCGTAAACATCATGATGGGAAGCAGGCGAATCATCGATGCCTCCGGCGCAGATGGCCAAGGGTTGCAATAAATCCGCTCAGTGCGATGAGACCGAAGCTTAGCCAGATCAACCCTTGCAGCGGCATGATGTAAAGTCGCACCCCCACCGGCGCGCGCTTGGCCTTTGGCAAGTGGCTATCTTCGGCGGAGAGCTTATATTCCGCGCGACCAATCACGGCGTAGAGATCTGCCCGCCAGGTGGACAGCACGGCGGACTCTGCAGTTTCCTGGGCGCGCACGGGGTAAAAGCGCGTTTCTGGCGCGAGCACATAGGTTACGCCGTCGGCACGGATGAGCGAGAGATGGGCGCGGCGGAATAAATAATTATCCTTCGCGCCGATGGTGACGTCATTAAGGATTAGGCGATAATTTCCCGCATGCAGCACATCGCCAATGCGCATGGGCGCTTCGACATGGGTTTTGAACGATGCGTTGAGAGACGCGGCGATCAGTAACAGTGCAAAACCGCTATGACCCAGCAATGTGCCGATATTTCTAAGGCTAAGCGTGCGTACGCCGCACTGTTTCACAAAGCGAACCATGCTGAGAATGAGGCCGGCAGCCATGCTGGTTGCAATCAAGCTCATCACCTGTTCGGGGTGAATAAATACGAACAGCGCAACCATACTCAGTAACGTTGGCAGCAGAGAAAATAGTAAAATACGCCGCCGTTGCTGTGGGCTTAAGCTGTCCCATCCGCTCAGTGGGGCAGAGGCCGCAAGCAGTGCCAGTGGCACCACTAGCGGTACAAACACGGTGTAAAAATAAGGAGGTCCAACGCTGATGGTGGGCAGTTTTAGCAGGGTAAGCAGAAGCGGATAAAGAATGGCAATCAGGATGGTGATGGCAAGCGTGACCAGAATTAACGCCGCCATGCCGATTTGCGCGGTGCGCGAGAAGGGCGTAAAATCGCTACGCAGTGTTGGCCAGCTCATGCGCGCAAAGAGTATCATCCCGCCTGTAATGACGCTGCCGATCAGTCCGAGCATAAACAGCCCACGCGAAGGGTCAGAGGCAAAGGCGTGCACTGAGGTAATCAATCCTGAGCGGACGATGAACGTGCCAATCAGACTGAAGCTAAACGTAACCATCGCGAGTAGTGCGGTGGTGCGGGCGAACTGGTCACGTTTTTCAAGCGCCAGATTACAATGCATCAGCGCGGTGGCGCACAGCCATGGCATCAGCGACACGTTTTCCACCGGATCCCAGTACCACCAACCGCCCCAGCCAAGCTCGCGGTAAGCCCACCAGCTGCCCACCGCAATACCAGCAGAAAGGCACGCCCAGGTGGAAAGCAGCCAGGGGTGAATCAGCCGTGCAAACTGACTATCGACTCGGCGGCGAAGCATGGCGGCGGCGCTGTAGGCGAATACGATACCGGTGCCGACATAGCCTAAATAAAGCAGCGGGGGGTGAATAATCAGCCCGATATCTTGCAGTAAAGGGTTGAGATCTTCACCGTCAGCAGCGGGTGGAAACACGCGCGTAAACGGGTTGGAGGTGAGGAGGATAAAGGCCAAGAATCCCGCATTCATCAGGCCAAGAACCGATAGCGCATCATGATGGATACGGTGCGTGCTGCGACGGTGCAGATGGCCTGCAATCAGCCCGAAAAAGGCAAGCACCCATACCCATAGCAGCATCGAGCCTTCGTGATTGCCCCACGTACCGGTGATTTTATACCATAGTGGTTTGAGGCTATGTGAGTTGACGATGACGGCAAGCACCGTAAAATCGGAGCGGGCGTAAGAGATCATGAGACAGATAAAGCTGATGGTAATCAGCACGCCTACCTCCACGGCAATACGCGGCGTGAGCGAGGCGCGTGCATCCTCGATGTGGTGTGCGGCCAAATGCGGCAGTGCCATTTGCCAAAGCGACAATACGAAGGCAAGGATGAGACAAAATTGTCCAAGCTCAGGGATCATGGCGCGTTTTTATCCTGCCACTTGCCCGATTTTTTGAGGGCATCCACCACCTCTTTGGGCATGTAGTTTTCATCATGCTTGGCAAGAATGGTCTCAGCGCGAAATGCATCTGCCCCCTCAAGCATACCTTCGGCGACCACGCCTTGCCCCTCGCGAAACAGGCTGGGAATGATGCCGCGATAACGCACCTGCATGTCCTGCGTACCATCCGTCACGGTGAAGCTGAGCGTGCCATCTGCCGCTTGTGAGACGCTGCCGGTTTTGACGAGTCCACCAAGGCGCAGGCGACTGCTGCGCTGCGCGTCCTTAAGCGAAGCGATGTCTGAGGGGGTAATAAAAAACACGGTATAGTCTTTGAAGTTCAACAAAATATAGGCCGCCGAGCTAAGCATCAGCGCCATGAGTGTTCCCACCAGAATTAGCCGCTTGTGTTTAGCTTTCATGTTCATGCAAAGCAGATGAGCGTTCCATTGCCACAAGCGCACGTAGAGCCAGACGGTGACGCAGCCAGGTGCGCGCCATCATCCACACGAGCAGTGCAGCGCTGGTGCCATAAGCGGCGCGAACATACCAATCGTGCGAAGAGCTATCGGTAAGTAGTGGTTCCATCAGGGCTATGTAGCATCTTGCAGGCAAAAGCCAAGTTACTTGGCGCTGATTGTGTGAATATGCATGGTTTTTGATGACAATCCCTCAAATTACATTAGCCTCAGTAGGTATGAATGCAGAATCTAAAATGCCCGCAGCTCCAGAAAGTGCCGCGCCTGTTGACGCGGATAGAGTGCCGGAAAGCGGCTTTGGTAAAGCGCCTCCTAAGCCCGATGCGCCTTCCAAAGCAGTGCGTATTGGTGAGCGTTTGCTCGGCATGGGGCTGATCTCGCAAGATCAGTTGACGATTGCCCTGCGCGAACAGGAAAAAAGCAAGAAACTCTTAGGTGCGGTGCTGGTCTCACTGAATTTCATTACCGAAAGTGCGCTGGGGGAAGTACTGGCAGAATCGGCAGGTGCCGAAAAGTTTGATGCACGTTCAACCATGCTCGATACATCGCTGCTGGCGCAAGTCCCGCGCGAAGTGTGTTTGCGCCATAAAGTTATCCCCGTGATGCAGGAAAACGGCATCGTCAAGTTAGCCATGGCGGATGTGTATAACGTACTGGCGATCGATCAGGTGCGCAGGCATCTGGATAAATCGCTTAAAATCGTGCCGATGTATATTACCGAGTCGGAAGTGACTGATCTCATCGAGCGTTATTATAATTACGACCTCTCGATTGATGGCATTCTGCGCGAGATTGAAACCGGTATTCGTGAAAAAAGCCAGCTTGATGGCCGCGAAGAAGGCTATGTGAACCCGACGGTGCGTCTGGTCAACGTGCTGCTGATTGATGCGATTCGCCAGGGGGCATCGGATATTCACTTCGAGCCGGAGGGCTCGTTCCTGCGTC
>JALHRI010000040.1:5338-16871 GCA_022841525.1 Alphaproteobacteria bacterium
CGCAAATTCGCAGCTTCCACCGCGATTACTGGCCAGCCATGCTGGTGCGCATGAAAATTATGGCAGGAATGAACATCGCAGAAACCCGTAATCCGCAGGATGGGCGCTTTGGCTTAATGGCGCTTGGCCGCGAAGTCGATTTTCGTGTTGCGACACAGCCCACTGTGCACGGCGAAAATGTGGTCTTACGTATTTTGGATAAATCCAAATCGCTGGTGCCACTAGAGAGTCTGGGCTTTAGCGAGCATAATTTATCCGAGCTGAAAAAAGCGATTAAACGCCCCGAAGGTATCGTGATTGTGACGGGGCCGACGGGGTCAGGGAAAACCACCACGCTGTATTCCATTTTGAATTACATCAACGGCATTGATGTGAACATCATGACGCTGGAGGATCCGGTAGAATATCAGCTGCCACTGATTCGTCAGTCGAATGTGCGCGAGGGATCGCTCGATTTTTCCACCGGTATTCGTTCGCTGATGCGTCAGGATCCTGATATTATCTTCATCGGTGAGGTTCGCGATGAAGACACCGCCATCATGGCGGTGCGCGCTGCGCTCACCGGTCACCAGGTGTATACCACCTTGCACACCAACGATGCGCTGGGTGCCATTCCGCGCTTAAGCGATATTGGGGTGCCGGCGCACCTGATTGCAGGTTCGCTGATTGCGGTACTTGCGCAGCGTCTGGCGCGCAAATTATGTACCCACTGCAAAGAACAGAGCCCGGCAACGGCGGAAGAATGCAGAATCATGGGGGTAAGTGAGATCAAGCCGCCGATGGTGTATCACGCAAAAGGCTGCGAAAGATGTGGCTTTAAGGGCTATAAAGGCCGTACTGCAATTGTGGAAATCTTGCGGATGGATAAGGGGATGGATGATTTGATCGCCACCCATGCCACCCGTAGCCAGCTGCTGGAATATGCCACTGCACGCGGCTACCAGACGATGATGCAGGATGGTATCGCCAAAGTGTTAAGTGGTGAAATAGATGTGGCTGAATTGATGAACACAGTAGATTTGACCGAACGTCTCTAATAAACATTTATAAAAATAATGGTTCTCTCGGCGGGCTTTACCCCAAAAGGTTGCTATGCCCAAATATATCTACCGTGCCGTAAATCTGCGCAGCCGCACGATGCGCGGCGAAATGACTGCAGACAACGAAGTTGATCTGGAGATGCGCTTGCGTGAGCTTGGGCTGGATCTGATTGATTTTAGAATCGCGAGAGCTAGAAAGTCCGGCAGTCGTGGCAAAGTAAAACTGAAAGACATGCTGATTTTCTGCGTGCATATGGAGCAGTTGATCCGTGCCGGTGTGCCGATTCATGAATGTTTAGCCGATGTGCGTGACGCGACCGATTCTGCGAAACTGCGCGATACTGTGGCCGACGTGCTTGACCGCGTGAAATCAGGCAGCAGTCTTTCCGACTCGATGAGCGAATATCCACGCGTATTTCCCTCGGTATTTATTGGTCTGATTAAAGCGGGTGAAAAAAACGGTAATCTTACGGAATCCTTTGTCCATATGGGCGAGCATTTGAAGTGGACGGAAGATTTACGCCGTAAGGTAAAGAAGGCAGTCACCTATCCGGCGGTATTACTGGTGGTGATGGCGGCGGTGATCACGATTCTGATGATGTTTGTGGTGCCGCAAATGGTCAAATTTATCTTAGACCAGGGGTTCGAGGTGCCGATTCACACCCGTGCACTGATTGCGACATCACAGGCCTTTGAAAGCCACTGGTATGTGATTTTAGGCCTTCCTGTTCTTGTGTTTTTTATGATTCTGACGCTGTACCGCACGTCAGAAAATTTTGCGTTTATGTTTGATGCGTTTGCGCTGCGCTCACCGATTTTTGGCAAAGTGATTCAGAAGATTAATATCGCACGGTTTGTGCACTTCTTCTCGGTCATGTATCAAAGCGGGATTGATATCCCCGAAGCGCTCAAAGCCGCACGTACTGTAGTGAACAATCGTGTAATCGCCGAATCGGTAGAGGTGGCGCATAAAGGCGTAACGGAAGGCAGTAGCCTCACCAATTCGTTGCGCGTATCCAATCAGTTTCCTAACTTAGTGGTGCGTATGTTCAAAATTGGCGAGGATAGCGGTAACATGAGTGAGTCGCTGGAGAATATCAGCTTTTTCTATACGCGCGAAGTCAATGACTCTGTTGATAGCTTGATTGCGATGATTCAGCCGGCACTAACCGTGGTGATGGGCGCGTTGATTTTCTGGGTGATTGCTGCGGTATTCGGCCCGATTTATAACTCCTTCCAGAATATGCAGTTTTAATGGCGCGTTCCCTGACATCCAAGCGCACAACAGGAAGCGGCAATGTCCGGCCGATGAAGATCAGAGCGCCTAAAAAATCGGTGGCAAGTGCGTATGTGCTTACCATTGGTGATGAAGGCGCCGTACTGGCGTACTTCAAAAAAGGTGTAACCGAGCGGCGCCTATTCGCCGCAAAACCCGATGCCGCATCGATTGCTACCATGACCGAGCTTTTAGCGCTTGCGCCTTCTACTCCTATTTACTTGCTGCTCGACGTGATGGATCAGCATTACATGCGCCAGACATTTCCTCCCGTCAGCGCGATGAGTCTGAAAAAAATCGTCCAACGCAGACTAGACCGCGAATTACCACCAGACGATATTAAGGATGCGTTTTTGCTCGGCCGCGATATGGCCGCGCGCAAAGAGTGGCTATATTTACTTCTTGCCATCACGCCTTCGGCCGAGTTGCAATCGTGGCTGGAATGGGTGCTGGAGCAAAATAATAGCTTTAAGGGATTATTTCTGGTTCCGCTTGAGTCCTCAAGATTTATGGCTCGCCTCAGCCGTGAATTTTCGCTTGCTGCTGATGTGTCATGGCATATTTTGCTGATGCATACCAAAGTGGGCGGCTTGCGGCAGGTCGTGATTCATGAAGGCAAAATTATTTTTACGCGCATCACCCAGGTCACGGATGAGAATAATCATGCCTACCTGGCAGGCAGCGTGGAGCAGGAAATCCAAAATACGCTCGATTATTTGCGCCGCTTTGATTTTGAAAATAATCAGATAGCCAAGCTAAGCGTCATTGTGGGCGGTGAAATCAAATCGCAGCTTGATGTCACGCGCTTTCGTTTTGCCGGGGCTCAGGTGTTTACTCCGCATGAGGCCGCCGAAGCGCTGGGGCTTGAGCAGGCCGCTTTGTACGAAGATCAATATAGCGACATTGTCTTCGCGCACGCGTTTTTATCAGATAAACCGCTGAAATCGATTATGCCGACATCCGCCTTGAAGGTGCAGGGGCTCGAACGAGGGATTCAGGCGGCCAAAATGTTAGCCTGTGCGGTGGTGGGAATCTGTGCCTTACTTTCGCTAGGTTCGCTCATAAGTTATGTGGGGCAGTCAGGCGAGATGGAGCGTGTTGCGACGGAAAGGAAAGCGGCAGACTTGCAGTTCGATCAGCTCAAAAAATTAACCGATAATCAGGTCGAATCAGAGAAAATAGCCGCGAGCGTCGTTGCCTTACTTGATCAGGCAAAGCTTGGAGTATTTTCACCACTAGATGTGGTGAAAGAGCTTGCGCCGCTGCTGAAAGACGATGCCCGCGTTACCAGTTTTGAATGGCGGCGTATCAAGCCAGAGGCGAACGCACCGCAAATACAGGGACCTGCCGATGTCGAGATTAATTTCCGCCTCGAATTTACCGGCATGTACGCTGATGACGTCGTCTATGCAAATGCAGCGGTGGCTCAAAGTGATACGATTATGAAAGGTCTATCTCGCTATCAGGTGGAGGTTCAGGGACTTCCCGGTGCGCAAGGCCAAGGC
The DNA here is from genome assembly GCA_022841525.1 of Alphaproteobacteria bacterium. Taxonomy (GTDB): domain Bacteria; phylum Pseudomonadota; class Alphaproteobacteria; order Rickettsiales; family UBA3002; genus JALHRI01. The sequence goes on from JALHRI010000040.1 coordinate 9,160, forward strand.
CAATTAGAGATCGATTTTGATGCCGAAAAGCTTAAAAATGCACAGGCAAAAAAGCGTGAATTGCAATTCAAATTGCGTGGCTTATTACCACCTCCAGCGACAGCGGGTGGCGCATGAGAAAGCAGATTAGACTTCAGAAAAAGCTTCTGAAAAGCTCGTTACTGGCACTCGGTGCATCCTGCGCGGCGATTACGGTGTATGTGTTTATCTCTAGGTTGGATGATGCTCAGGTGACCACACTCAATGCCGCGCGCTCGGCACTATCGTTTCGTCAGGTTGAACTTGGAACGCTGCGTAATCAGATTGAAAATACCAAAGGCGCACAGGTTAAGTATGCCGATTATATTCAAACGCGTGGTAACGATAAGTTAGCCGCCAATCTGGATGATATTAAGGCGCTGCTTGGTAGCTTACGTGATGAGATGGATCTGGGGCAGGATTTGCGCCTCACGCTGAGTACGGAAGCGGTGATGACGGATTCGGTGTACGCCAATTTACCGCATACGATTTCTCTTCGGCCGGCTACAAAAATTAATTTCTCCACCATTACCGATATGCACGGCTTTTCCTTCGTGCAGACCTTTGCAAAATCGCTCTCCGGCATTGTAGAAATTACTGCGCTGAAAATCGCCAGTAAGAATAAACCACTCGATGCTGCCGCGCTCTCTCAAATCAGCTCTGGCGGCACTCCGGAACTCGTCGATGCCGAACTGGTATTTGACTGGTACAGCGTCACACCTAAAAAAGTGGATGCACGATGAGAGTGCTCTCCTGTTTCCTGCTGATGGTTGGCCTTGTGTGCTCAGCGCGTGCGCAGGAAGTGCCCGCAGCTAACAGTCCTGCAGTGGCATTGCCGGAAGTGGCACTACCCGCGTTGCCCACGCCAAACGCTGAAAATGCTTCTGATCAAACGTTAGCGGATAAGGTCAAGTCAGGTGCAACGCTGAAAAAAATCGAGCCTAAAAAACCGGCCTTCGATGATTTTGGCGCCAGCATTTTTTATAAAGCAGGGGACATTGAGAAAGTCAGGCTTGCTTACGTCGTCGCACGCCAAATTGCCGAGCGTCCGGCGAGCACAAGCGAGACTACCGAAGAATTAGTCAAAGTAGCAGCGCCAGTAAAGCCGGTACTGCAGGAATATCCGGTATTTTACCTCTCCAGCCTGGTAGTGCATGGACGCGGTGCGTGGGTGATGTGGCTAAACGGCCAGCGTGTGACGCCCAGAAGATTGCCGCCTGAAATAGAAATTCTTGGCATCAATACGCAGCAGGTTCGCCTGCGCTGGAGGCCGACAGATTTTTCAACACTCAGTGCACGCTGGCAATCAGAGCAGGGGAAAATTTCAGCCTCCAGTGCGCGCAACCGCCTCAGTGCAGCCTCTCAAGTCAAGACGGATCAAAACAAAGCAAGTGTCGATTTTACACTGCGCCCCTATCAGACCTACAGCAGTGCCTATAACGCCGTGTTTGAAGGAAAAATGAGCCCTGAAGCTACGGGGCTTACCGCGTCATCTCCTGTGCCGGCGGGTGCGTTTGAGCAGACGCTGCGCGCGGGAAATAATATGGCGGCAAATGGCGCAAACCAACCTCGTGTGATTAAGCCTTCTCTTGATGCCACGGTGCCGCGCATTACGAAACCTCGCGCTTCGGGGCTAACCAAACCTGATTCCGCCACCATTAAACAGATCCCTTCCATTTTTCCAGGCGGCGTACCTCCTGCGGCTACGGCCGCTTCGGGGGGTGCGCCCACTGCACCCCTTACGAATCCTGCATCGCCTACACCAAGCGGAATGCCGATTATGCCGCCAACTTCCGGGGGTAATCCATGAGCTCTCCCATCATGATTGAGAATTTATCGAAACATTATGGCAAGCGCTGCGTGCTAGATAATGTATCGTTTCAAGTGTCTGATGGTGCGTTGTTTGGCCTGATCGGTCTGAATGGCATCGGCAAAACCACACTGATTAAAATCATGCTCGATCTTACCCGTGCGGATGCGGGATGTACCTTTCTGTTTGGCATGGATTCGCGTGAGGCACGTGCGCGCCAGAAGATATTTTATGTGCCGGAAAAAGCCACACCCAACCGCCATCTGAAGGGGAAAGAATACATCCAGCTGGCGCTTGAAGCGTATGGCCACCGCGCGACACTAGCGCAGATGGAAGAAAGTGCTCAGCGTTTCGGGTTAGACGCCTCAGCGCTTACAAAATCGCTAAAAGAATGCTCTAAAGGCATGGGGCAAAAACTGGCACTCATGGCTGCATTTTTATCGCCTGCGCCGTGCCTCATCTTAGATGAACCGATGAGTGGCCTCGACCCGCTCGCGCGTCACTGCGTAAAACGGGCGATGCGTGAGGCGATTGCACATGGGCGCACCATCTTTTTCAGCTCGCACATTCTGGCCGATATGGATGAAATTTGTAGCGAGATTGTGATTATTCATGATAGCACGCTGCGCTATCAGGGCACGCCTCAAGGCCTGCGCAACCATGGCGCAACCGGTATTTTGGAAGAGGTGTTTCTGCAAACTATTGGTGTGGCTGCGTAAGCTTTAGAAATTATCCGCATTCTGCTTGAGCTGATATTTACTCTCTCCAGCAGCTATTCCGGCGATCAGTTTCTGTCGAAGTGTCATGCGCATTTGCGCCGGGTTTTCTGCCTCGGCGAGCGCCGTAGATTCGGAGATTTTTCCCTTGCGGAAAAGATCAATCAATACCGCATCCATCGTGATCATGCCGTCGGCTTCGCCTTTCATAATCATATCGCGCAGTTCGCTGGTTTTGCCTTCCTCGATCAGCTGACGAATCAGCCCTTTATTGAGCAGCACTTCATACGCCACACAACGCGTATTCTGAATGGTAGGCACCAAGCGCTGTGCCAGCACCGCCAGCAAATGAATCGATAGATGGTGGCGTACATGGGCTTGCCTGCGTTCGGGGAATAAATTAATCGCGCGCTCGATGGCTTGCGGCGCGTAGCTGGCGTGCAGTGTGGCAATGCATAAATGCCCTGTTTCAGCAAAATACATGGCTTGTTCCATGACTTCTCGGTCACGGATTTCGCCGATGGCCACCACATCAGGACGCTGACGGAGCGCATTTTTTAAGGCAGAAGAAAAACTCGGCGTATCTAGCCCTACATCGCGCTGAGTAATAATGCAGCCTTGGTGCGCATGCGTGTACTCCACCGGATCTTCGAGCGTGATGATGTGGCCATGACCATGCGTATTGCGGTAACCCACCATTGACGCCAGTGAGGTACTTTTTCCTGAGCCAGTAGGGCCTGCAATTAGCACTAAACCGCGCGGTTGCATGGCCAGTTCTTCATAGATTTTGGGAAGACCCAGCCCCTCAGCGGTAGGAATTTCACTGCGAATATGGCGAATCACCATGCCCACGTGATGCTGCTGCAAAAATACGTTTACGCGGAAGCGTTCTTTTTGGTGAGTGATCGCGGTATTGAGCTCATGCAGCTTGTGAAACTCTTCTTTCTGATCGGCAGAAAGCATATCCTGAAGCAGCGCGTTAATATGTGCATCACGGAGCATTTCGCCTTCGCGGATAAGGCCAGATTCTGTACGGTACGCTGCGGGAGAATCAACGGTTAAGTAAATATCGCTGGCGCTCAAACTCACCATGCGTTCCAGCAAGCTATGCAGCGCTAGCATTAGAATTTACCGCTATCAAATTTGGTCACGTTATCGCCGCGCTTAGTATCCACGCTTTCGGCATCGTCTGCGCCGGACATTAGCAGATCTTTGAGGGTTTCGGCTTCAATGATGCCGCGATTAAACAGTCGTGTGAGAGAGTCTTTCATCGTCGTCATGCCCAGTTTTTGACCCATCTGTATCATGGAGGAAATTTGTGGAATTTTGGCCTCACGAATCAGGTTTCTGATGGCAGGGCTACCCAGCATAATTTCATGCGCGGCGACACGGCCTGCACCACCTTTGCGCTTGACCAACACCTGAGCAATGACCGCTTCCAGCGATACTGAAAGCATCGCGCGCACCATTTCTTTATCGGCAGCGGGAAATACGTCAATGATACGGTCAATGGTTTTTGCTGCCGAACTGGTATGCAGCGTTCCCATCACCAAGTGGCCGGTTTCCGCCGCTGTCATGGCGAGTTGAATGGTTTCCAGATCGCGCATCTCGCCGACCAATATCACATCCGGATCCTCGCGCAGTGCGCTTTTCAGAGCACGGGCAAAGCTGCGGGTACTGTGCCCCACTTCGCGTTGATTGATCAGTGACTGCTTGGGTTTGTGCACGAATTCGATCGGATCCTCGACGGTAAGAATATGGCGCTTGCTGTGCGTGTTAATATGATCAATCATCGCGGCTAAAGTCGTGGATTTCCCCGATCCCGTCGGCCCCGTGACTAAAATCAGCCCCTTATGCAGTTCGCATAAACGCTTGAGCACATCGGGTGCATTCAGTGCTTCAAGCGATAGGATTTTAGTAGGAATCACACGAAAGACCGCTGCCGGGCCGTTCATGACGTTAAACGCATTCACGCGAAAGCGGAGGTCTTCGCCCAAAGTTATCGAAAAATCGATCTCCAAATCGCGCTCATATTCGTTGCGCTGTTGATCGGTCATGATCGCGTGCAGCATCTGCTTAATGGTCTGCGCGCTTAATGGGGGTACATCCAGCGGCAACATATCGCCGTGTACGCGAAGAATCGGAGCACTTCCGGTGGAAAGGTGAAGGTCGGAGGCTTTATTACGCTCGGTGGCGATGAGTAGTTCGGTAATGTCCATAGCGCCTCAAGTAATAGCACGAAAACCTTAACAAATGGTTGCCTCCGGCATTAGCCGGGAAACTGGCTGCCCTGCTGTGCGAGGCTTTCGGTAAGATAATTATAGCGTCGCTGTATCGCCTCGCGGCTGACAGGAAGGGCGCCGCTGGTTGATTTAAGCAGCGCCGCATAAAGGGCTGCTGCGTCAGCACGCTGACCGTTTTTATCAAGGATCACCGCAAGATTATAGGTATAGACTGGGTTCTCAGGCGCCAGCTGAATCGCTGAGAGCAGGGCGCTACGCGCTTGCTCAAACTGCCCCAGTTTTGCATAGAGCATGCCCATTTGCGCGTGAATTGGGCTGAAATCAGGATTGCGCAGGCGCAACCGCTCAAGCTCTAGCAGCGCTGACTCTGGGGCTTCTTCTGCCGCCAGGCTGATAAAATTATTCAGCCCCTCGCGGTGCTGCGGATTCAGCTTTAAGAGCCTTGCATAAAGTGGCCGCGCTTTATCATTTGCCCCGCTTCGATGCAAAAGGGCAGCAAGCCCAAAAAGCGCTTCTTGTTGGTCAGGCTCGGTCGATAGAATATTGCGGTAAATCGCCGCCGCTTCCGAGTTGTTGCCGGCCATCATTTGATCGTAAGCGCGGACAAGCTCGTGATTCGTATCCAGTCCGCTGCGACGCACTTCAATTTTAATGCCCGCAGCTTCATAGGCCGCATCGATTTTGCGTGGTGTTTCAAGTTTCTGAATATCCGGGCTGACGCGCGAAATTCCCAGTTTTGCAGGTTGCGTACTCGGCGTATCCAGCCGTGATGGGAAGCGGTTCAACGCTTCTTTGACTTCCGGCGATAACGCCGTCGTTGGTGCCGCAGCCACTGGGCGAATCGCCGCCGGTGCAGGAATCGCATTCGGCGCAGCGGGCGCTGATTTAACCTGTGGATCGGGCGCGTAACTGATACCCGGTTCGATCAGATCCTTCCCCACAGCGGTAATGGGTGCCGCCGCTGCAGGAGTGGCAGGTAAGCTGCGCACAGCAGGCAACGCGCGCGCTTGAAGAGGGGTGACTGCAGTTTGAGGCGTCTTGGTCAGTTGCGGTAGTTTGTCTGTCACAGGCGGAGGCGGCAGCTGCATCTTGCTGACCGGAATGGCGAGTGCGGATGCCTCATCCATCGGTACTGCATGATTCGATGCTAACTGAATCACGCCGCTATGATTGACGTTTGAAGTCTTGCTCGGCGCAGGCGAAGCAGTGATAGTGGGCGAGGTCGCAGTAGCTAGTCTTGCCTGTGGTTCCGCTGTTTTTACAGGCGCGCTTTTTAACGGTGGTGAGGCCACATCTGCGACTTCAGGCGTTTGAATGCGCGCGCTGGCATCAAAGCGCTGCGGATAAAGTGGCGCTGCACTGCGCGATAGCGCCTGCGGGCGCGAGGTTTGATAGATTGCAGGCCTGCCGGATGGATTTTTTAGATGCATACCCAGCAGCGGTGTATCATGGGCGCTGCGGTAGGCGTGCGCGGCAGTAGATAGCGCGGTAGAAGCCATGCAGAAGGCCACCAGTGCGGGGATATATTTTGAAGAAAAACGCATAAAAAGGCCAAAGGTAAGAACGTGGCAATTAGCCCACACTTAAGCAAGATATAGGGGCAAGAGTAAATACTACTCACCAAAGATAGTAGGTGACGGGCATTATTTGTTCTAACTGTGGTAACATCGTAACGATGGCACAATGCTTGCATTGTATCTAGCTCTTCACACAGGACTATCTCGTAGTGCACTTAAAGAAAAAATGGATATTTGCGGCGTGTATATTGCTGATCTCTGCGGCTAAGGCTTCTGCGCAGCCGGCGAGTCAGGAGCGTATTCAGCTTGCCAGTGCTACGCCTGCCGCGCGCTTTATCAGTTTGCAGGAAATCCGCGCAAGTCGCGCCGCAACCTCTGGCTTGCGTTCCGATCACCGCGCGATGCAGCAGGGCTTTATGCGCCTTGATCGTAACATGGTCGTCGTATCTGCGCGCTTGCCGCGCAGCAATGTCGTGGTCACGCGCCCGCAATCAGCGTCTGCTAGTGCCTCGGTGCCTGCAAGTTCTGCGCCTGCATCTGCTCGTATTGCCGGGCATGCCTGGCCGGTAGCAAAACATGCCAGCCAATATATCAGCTCTGGATACGGCATGCGCACAGATCCGTTTCATGGCAAGCAACGTTTTCACGGCGGCATTGATATCGCCGTGGATGCGGGTACTCCCGTGCTCGCCAGCGCGGATGGGTTGGTCACAGCCGTAGGGCCAAACGGCGGCCTTGGTCGCCATGTCAGCATTCAGCATGCCAGTGGCGAGGTGAGTATGTACGGCCATTTAAGCCGTGAAGATGTCCGTGTCGGTCAGCGTGTACGCCAAGGCCAGCAGGTTGGATTGGTTGGTTCCACGGGTCGCTCCACTGGTGCACATCTGGATTACCGTATTAAGCAGCAAGGCCGCACGGTTGATCCGCTGCGCGTTCTCGCGCACGCGGCGATGCCTGTGTTTTCAAAATCGTTGCCGAAAGGGCAGGCAGTGACGATCGCTCGCGTCGCGCAGCTGGATGGCTCTGGCGCACGCCGTTTGCCGCAGCGCCCGATGGTGATTCAGGTGCGCTAGCACATGTGCTCCTTTACCACGCTTCGCCCCTTATTGTTTTTACTTCCCCCCGAAACTGCGCATCACGCAGCGATCACTGCACTGAAATATCCCTGGTGGCTGCGTGCGTATGAACCTCCTGCGGAACTTGCAACGCGGGTGTGGGGCTTACAGTTTGCCTCGCCGATTGGACTGGCCGCTGGTTTTGATAAAAATGCCGAAGTCATGCGCGCCACCAAAAAAATGGGCTTCGGTTTTGCCGAAATAGGAACGCTGACGCCAAAGCCACAAGCCGGAAATCCCCGCCCGCGCATGTTCCGCCTTGCAGCCTATGAGGCGATTATTAACCGTCTCGG
>JALHRI010000041.1 GCA_022841525.1 Alphaproteobacteria bacterium
CTCGACAATCCGTTGGTGCTGATTTTTGACAAAAAACTCTCCAGCCTGCAGCCGCTGCTTCCGGTGTTAGAAGCTGTGGTACAGTCGCAGCGCCCGCTGCTCATCATCGCAGAAGATGTGGAAGGCGAAGCGCTCGCCACGCTGGTGGTGAACAAACTGCGCGGCGGCCTGAAAGTAGCAGCCGTGAAAGCCCCAGGCTTTGGCGATCGTCGTAAAGCGATGCTCGAGGATATCGCGACCCTGACCAACGGCCAGGTGATCAGCGAAGAAATCGGTCTGAAGCTTGAAAACGTGTCGATCAACATGCTCGGCAAAGCCAAGAAAGTGGTGATCACCAAAGACGACACCACAATTGTCGATGGCGCTGGCAGCAAGAAAGACATCGAAGCACGCTGCAGCCAGATTCGCGCTCAGATCGAGGAAACCACCTCGGATTACGACCGCGAAAAACTGCAGGAACGTTTAGCAAAACTCTCCGGCGGCGTGGCCGTACTGAAAGTGGGCGGCTCGACCGAAGTGGAAGTGAAAGAGCGCAAAGACCGTGTGGACGATGCACTCGCAGCGACCCGTGCAGCCGTGGAAGAAGGTATTGTTCCCGGCGGTGGCGTCACGCTTCTGTATGCATCACGCGCCCTGGATAAGCTGAAGGCAGCCAATGATGATGAGCGCGCAGGCATCAACATCATTCGTCGCGCGCTGCAATCGCCGATCCGCCAGATTGTCGAAAACGCTGGCCTCGATGGTGCAGTGGTCGCTGGCAAACTGCTGGAATCGACCGATGCCAATTACGGCTTCGATGCGCAAAAGCTCGAATATACCGACATGATCAAAGCCGGTATTATCGATCCGACCAAAGTTGTGCGCACCGCACTGCAAGATGCAGCTTCCGTCGCTGGTCTGATGATCACGACCGAAGCGCTGGTGGCCGAAGAGCAGGACGATACCAAACCAGCCGCTGCTGGTGCGGGTATGGGCGGCATGGGTGGTATGGGCGGCATGGACTTCTAGTCCAACGCTTTGCACCTGACGCAAAAAGAAAGGGCAGCCTCAGTGCTGCCCTTTCGTTTTTTGCTCATTTCCAGCTATCGAGCTATACTCAATTCAATAGAGAAAAACACATTTTGTCATTCCTGCGAAAGCAGGAATCCAGAGGTTTAACAAGTGGATGCCAGCTTTCGCTGGCATGACAAATTGTAACTTAATTTATTAAAGTGACTATATACTCAATTCAATATCTAAAACGAACGGCCGAGGTCTTCGGCTCCGTACTCTTCATCGCGCGCATGATGCTGACGTTCCTGATGCTGACGCGTATAGGAACCACGCGACGCAGATTCATGACGCGAGGTATGACTTTTTCCATGTTTTCCGCGCGAATGCCCTGTCGCCTCTGGCGCTGCATCATCATTTGCAGCGGGGTTGGCAAGCAGCTCTTTGCCTTTGGTGAGCAGCGTTCCTAAATGTACCGATCCTGATTTAATCATCGGGATAGCCGCATTCATGCCGGTAATCTCGATGCCTGAGGGTTTCGCCGCATTGGCGCGCATGGCGTGCACGGCTTCCTCGCCGTTTTCAGCGATTTTTTGTGCAGCCGCCTGCAGCACTTTCAGCTCATCAGCGGCAATGCCTTGCTTCTTCAGCTCTGCCGGATCCTGCGCGGTAATACCGGCAATCAGCGCCGCTAAATTTTTCTCGTACAACGGTGCGGTTTCTTCACGAATGTCACGAATTTCTTTCTCACTAACACCGATTTTTTTCAGCACACTATCGGGGAAGAACGAGGCGAAAATGCTGCGCTCCGCACCTTCCAGGCGACTCAGCATTTCTTTCAACTCTTTATCCTTAAAGGCCGCCATTTTGAAATATTCGTTGGCGTCCATCTCCACCATCGAAACTTGCTTGCCCGCATGTTTATGCAGCTCGGTTTTCAGCACGGAAGCATCCACCAAATTACGGCCCTGCTGCTTGATAATATGGCCCTCACCCAGCAAACGCACCAGCGATAACGGCGCCAGGTCACCACTGGTCATTGCTTCGGCCAGCACTTTAGAAACTTCCGTCAGCTGGCCATTCAGCGCAGGGCGAATCGTGGAATAATCATCCGGCATCAGCCGCGCCATATCGTCGCTATGGGCCTTAATTAAAGTGGCAATATAGCCCGTCAAATTCGTACTGCGGTTACCCATAATTTTAGGGAACGAGAAATCATTATTACTGATAGATCCGCCAGCACTCGCCGCTTTTTTAATCTGGGCGTCCAGATTGGTAATCAGCGTATAAGCGGAGCAAGAGTTGCGCGAGGCCGCAAATTCTTTATTGATCGATTCTTTATACTGACCCACCAAAAAATCCACACCGGCTGGCAACGTATGGATAATACCTGCCATCGGGCTTGCTTCCGTAGCTGGGGCGTCATGAGCTAGGGCTGGAGTTTTCGTTCCCTTTTTTGCCATATTACCCGCGCCATTAATCAGGGTCGAGGTTTGCGAGCTCGCGAGTCCAAGCACATTATTATAGGTAAAATGCGACAGATTACCGTTAATGCGGCTGCGATGCGCATACAGCACTTCGTTATCCTGCGCGCCAATACCGCCGATGGAACCGGAAAGCCCCTCTTCCTTCATTTCTTTTAAAATTGGCGCACAGGTTTTTGCCATCTCGGCGCGTTCTTTATGCCAGGTACGCAGCGGTGATAATAACGACGGGATAATCGGCCCTGCCGCCAACACACCAAACGCGGCCACGGTTAAGCCTTTTGGCGAAGTGATCGCTTTCACTGCGCGGCCAAATAACGGTAATTTCGCTAATTTAGATGCGGACGGATCCATCCCCTTCGTGGCAAGTTTACCAAGCGAATCACCAAAAAATTTCTCTAACGTAGGGCCATACGCAGCGCTGATTGCACTCACCACACCGAGGTAAATCGGGTTAATAACTCCAAACGCCTTGGCATCCATTTGCATGCCGAACCACGTATTATCGCTCAGCCCCATACGCTCCGCCATCTTGCGCGATTGCTCAAGCGCTTCTTTCGGGTCGAAAGCCTCATTGTCGGTGTTTTGTGTTTTTGCCATAGGTTTTTCCTAGGCTTATTCTAGCAAAACCCCGTTAATAAAGTATGACAATTGTGTGAAGATTGCACCTCATACGCCCCTGTGCTAGGGGCTTGGGCATGGCGCATTTTCATCCGCACACTTCCGGCCTTCATGCCCCCTGCCCGCACGAAAGCGGCCATAGCAGGCTGATGCGGCTTGCGGGTTATGCCTCGGTAAGTATGGCCTGCACGCTGGTTGCCGCGAAACTCGCCGTGTGGTGGATGTCCGGATCACTGGCCATTTTATCCTCGCTCACCGATTCACTCTTTGACGTGCTGGTCTCGGTGATGAACCTGATCGCGCTGCGCTACGCCCTCAAACCGGCCGATCATGAGCACCGTTTCGGCCATACAGCGATTGAAGATATTGTGGGCCTTGGCCAGTGCGTTTTTATCCTCGCCTCGATGATGCTGATTATCCTGCAATCGCTGCAACGACTGGTCGATCCTGTACCACTCACCCATGAAATGCTGGGTATTTACGTCAGCCTCTTTGGTATGGCTACCACACTGGCGCTGGTGATGTTTCAAGGCTATGTCGCCCGCCGCACCGGATCCTTGATTATCGCCGCTGACCGCCTGCATTATCTGGGCGATATCGCCTTTAATGCCGGCGTGATTTTAGCACTGGCGGGCAGCGCTTATTTCGCTGTCAGCTGGCTGGACCCGCTAGTGGCGATCGCCATTGCGCTTAGCGTGATCATCAGCACCGTGCCGCTTGGCCGCCGTGCCTTTCATAACTTAATGGGGCATGAAATGCCCTTTGCTCAAACCAGCCAGATGTTAGATCAGGTACAGCAGATAGAAGGTGTACGCGGCATTCACCGCCTGCGCACGCGCTACATGGGAAATAAACCGATTATTCAGCTGCATATTGAGATTGATGCCCACCATTCCTTTGCCAGTGCACACCAGATAACCGATGCTGCAGAGGCGGCCATCCTCACCCTCTGGCCGCATGCCGAAGTGATGGTGCATGCCGATCCGGTAACGTACTAAAAACATTGCCATTTCTTCCTGTCCTTCTGAGGCAAAGCCGAAGAATCTATGGCCTATAAGAATCTATGGCCTATGGAAGGAGACTCTTCGCTTCGCTCAGAGTGACAAAAACATGCATTGATCATATAAAAAACGCAAATTGTCATAAAACCTTAACAATTCGTAGTTAGATTATACTCTATAGTTGTACTTATAAGGATTGTGACTATGGGTTTTGACATTTCGTTTGATACGATTAAGCGCGAAGCTAAAAGAGAGTGGGACAGAGATCAACGTCAAATTGGTAGAGATCTTGGCCGCTTTGCTGGTTCGACAGTCAGAAATGCGGTGAGTCTTCCGTTCGCCGTAGTAGCTGAAGATAACGTAGGTTATGCTAGAGGCTTATTACAAGGAGTGTCGCGTCATAGCCGAAGGCTAGGTGCCGATGATGCAGATAGGCTATATGGGCACTACATGCCCCATCCCCGCTACTCCGACCCACAGCGTGGTAACTGGGGCGCGATGCCTTATGCAGCTGCGGGAGCCGCCGGTATGAGCGCCGGCTATGCGATGCAGGAAACTGATCAGCAACCCCTTGCATCTTTTTCTATTCCCGTGGGCAGAAGAGAGTTTGCTGTTATTCAACCGGAGAGCTCACGACAGTTAGATCGTAATATCATTGCTGAAAACTTAAAAACTATCGATAAGCGAAGTGATCGCAGTTCCGCTACCGAGATACAGGCCGCCTTTGCAGCGGGTTTACACCCTGATGCTATGCTACTAATTGGTCGCGAACAAAAACCGCTTGAACGATGGGTAATGGAAAACACTCATCAGGATCATCGCGCAGCCTTGATGAGTGTTTTTGAAAAGGCTCGCCAAGAATATCAACCGTTAGAACTACAACCCAGCCCCCGCTTGGCATCCTTGGGAGGCACCTTTACCCTGCCCCCTACTACCGACGTTGAAAATCTAACAGCCTTGGTGATGGCCGATAAGGTAGTCGATTCACGTGGTCGCGTGCTAGAACCTGAGGATCGTGCTGAAGCCATTAATAAGATCTTGGCAGAGTTGAATAGTTCCGTACCTGGCGTACCCGGTAATGAAGCTAAGTTTCAATCCTTCCATCGTCAGATTGCTCAGAACCCCTCGATTGTTCCTGCAATTACACAATGGAGCCATCAAGCTAGCAACGAAGCATTGGCCAGTAATGTCAATGAATTAATAAAGGCAGGTAGTAATAGTATAGGCAGAGAAATTGACCCTCAGGGTCATGCAGCCATGCAACAAGCCATTGCTAACAGCGAATCCAACGCGCAAGTAAATCAGGGCTTTGGACAGTTTATGTCAGGCCGCCCCTCGCTAGATGATCTCAGACAGATTAGCTTTGGTGGCGATAACGCAGAAGAGTACAAGAAGCGTCTGGAAGCCGCAATCATAGAACGAGAGAATTGGGATAAAAACCCAATGGTTGGCATGATAATGAAGCTAATCACTATGATTTTTCCACAAATGGATCCAACGACGCAGATACTTGCAGAAGCAGCTACAAACGGCGTGACCATCCACGCACCAGAAAGCACGATCGATAAGTTACGCGCTGCTGGCATTACCGCCACTGCAAAAGCGGCAACTCCTGAGCAGCCGACAAATGCGCCTGCAGCTGCGGTTCCTGCCCCGGCCGCTGCCGAGCCTACTGCAGCTACTCCTCCAGCGGCTGCTACGGTTGCACCGGCGGCGGCAATTGGAGCAGTGCCTGCTTATAATTTTGTTGATGGTACCCTGTCCACGGCTGAAATCAAAGCGTTTGAAGAGAAGTTGAATGGCGTAGCGAATAACACAGTTCAAGCAGATGGTACGTTAAGCGCGGCTGAAATTGATAAAATTAAAGCACTCAGCACTGATGGAATGAGCGCTGATCTCAAAGGAGCCATTGAAGCGCTGCAGCGGGCTAATATTTCAGCTGATATTGCAAACAATCATAGTGAGCCGGCAGCTCCGCTTGCGCCTACAGGCATTGTCGCTGCTATTGAAAAAGCTTCTTCCATTCGCGGCGCGTAAAGCCTAACTGAAGTCACCCCAACCCGTCATACCGGCCGCCTTTCGGCGCGCCGGTATCCGTTCTTTACTGGCACAGACCCCGGCGTGCTCGCGCAGCCGGGGTGACACGCTGATCACCCATGACCGAATCATCCAATCATCCATAATGCTGCACCGCACACACACTCTGACAAAAAACTAGCCAAGCGTTTATGTGGTGCGTATGTTACGCGCCATTTCATTGATTCATTTACAGAGTTTTTCTATGGCGGGTGCCGACGTAAAAGAATTTACCGTGCTGGGCTTGAAGATGTGGCAGCAAGTGCTGCTAGGGCTTTTACTGGGCATTATTGCTGGGCTGTTGCTGGGCGAGCGTGCAGGGCAGCTTAAATTTCTTGGTACTATTTTTATCAACCTCATTAAAATGGTGGTGGTGCCACTGATTTTCTTATCGCTGGTGGCGGGCATTACCTCGATGGGGGGAAGCACCAGCTTCAAGCGCGTCAGCATTAAGGGCTTTTCAGCGTATATTCTTACCGCAACGTTTGCCGTGGTACTAGGCATCATCGCAGGGGTGATTTTTAAGCCTGGCGCAGGGTTACATGTGAACATTGAAGAGTTCGCCGGCAGCGTAAATCAACAGCAAACGGCAGTGCCGCCCGCCAGTGTCAGCGATTTTTTGATGAATCTCATTTCCACCAATATTTTCCATTCCTTTGCAGAAGGCAATTTGCTGCAGGTGGTGGTATTCGCACTACTCTTTGGTTTAACGATGAATATGATGGGCGGCAAAGCCGCACGCGCGCGCGAAAACATCGCCGATTTTGCGGCGATTATTTTTAAGATGATCGAGTATATCGTGCGCTTAGCGCCGCTTGCTGTGTTTGGCTTCATGGCCTGGAGCGTGGGCTCGCAAGGTACAGAAATCATCGTCATTTTGTTTAATCTGGTGGTTGCCGTGCTGGCTGCGTGCCTGATTCAATACCTGCTCTTTGGGGTATTTATTTTAGTGTTTGCAAGGCTGAATCCGGTGCCGTTTTACAAAAAACTCGCCGCCACGCAGCTTATGGCGTTTTCCACCTCTTCCTCGAAAGCAACACTCACCACCGCCATGCGCGAGATTCAAACCAAGCTGGGTGTTTCCGAGCAAAGCTCGCATTTCTTACTGCCGCTGGGGGCGTGTATTAACATGGATGGCACAGCGATTTATCTCGCCATCTGCACCTGTTTCTTCGCGCAGTTTTTCGGCATTGAACTGACCATGATTGACTACGCCGTTTTACTGCTCACCTGCACACTTGGCTCGATTGGCGCGGCGGGCATTCCGTCAGGATCGATCATTTTTATGAGCATGGTGCTGCATTCGGTGGGGCTGCCGATTGAAGGCATCGGCCTACTACTTGGCGTTGACCGCGTGCTCGATATGGTGCGCACCACCATCAACATCACGGGCGACTGCGCGATTACACTGATTGTTGATCGCACGGAAGATACGCTCAACGAAACGATTTATTACGAGAAAGCATAGGTGATGGCCGGATATCCGATTAGTTTTTGGGCAGGCTTTTTAGCGCTTGTCGTCGTGCTGCTGGCGTTTGATCTGGGCATTTTACATCGCAAACAACCGCAGATTTCCGCTAAAAACGCCCTCGGCATGTGCCTGTTTTATTTTGCTTTGGCCATGGTGTTTAACGCCTGGGTCTATACCCGTATTTCCGAACAATCCGGCACAGAATTTCTGATGGGCTACCTTATCGAGCTCTCGCTGAGTGTCGATAATTTGTTCGTCTTCCTGCTGGTGTTTACCCATTTTGCCGTACCCGCAAAATATCAGCACCGCGTGCTGTTTTGGGGTATTTTAGGCGCCGTGGTGTTTCGCGGCGTGATGATTGGGCTTGGCACCACGGTCGTCAAAGAATTCTCGGATATTCTGTACCTCTTCGGCGCATTCCTCATTTTTACCGGCGGCAAAATGCTACTGGCGGTGGACAGCGAGCCGGATATGGAAAACAACCGCATCATGGGTTTTATGCGCAAGCGCTTTCGCGTCACGCAGGATTATCATGGTGACCGCTTCATGGTGAAACAAGACGGCAAGCGCTATTTTACGCCGCTATTTCTGGTGCTGATCCTCATTGAAATCAGCGATATTATTTTCGCGGTGGATTCGATTCCGGCCATTTTTGCAGTCACGACGGATCCGTTTATCGTCTTCACCTCCAACATTTTTGCGATTCTTGGGCTGCGCTCATTATATTTTGCGATGGCCTCGATAGTGCACCGTTTCGAATATCTGAAATACGGATTGTCACTCGTGCTGGTATTTATCGGGGTAAAAATGCTGGTGAACCATCACTACGATGAAAAAATTATCGCCACCGATGTTGCCCTGCTCATCACCGCAGCGACACTGGCGATTTCCATACTTATCTCGCTGATCAAAACCCGTGGCCATACGCAGCCAGAGCGTACGGGATGGGTTCCGGGATCGCCTTCACACTCCGAAAGAGATGAGCACTAAGCATGCGTTTTCCCATTCGCCTGATTCGCACTACCCCGCGTATTGATTTTATTCGTCTGCGCCATATTGGTTTTGCGTTCACACTGATTGCTACAGCTACCACGGCGTGGCTGCTGCAAACGCGCGGACTTAATTTCGGGATTGATTTTGCCGGCGGCGTGGTGATGGAAATGCGTACCGAGAAAGCCGCTAACTTAAGTACCATGCGTGCCCTCTTAAGCGCATCTGGCATGAGCGATGTGACCATTCAACACGTCGATTCCGATGCGCAGGTTATGCTACGTATTCGCCCGAAAGATGCTACGCAATCGCAAGCGCATGTCGCTGCGGAAGTCAAACAGGTGCTAAGCGCCTATCCGGGCACGATCACTTACGAGCGCGTGGATTACGTAGGCCCACAAGTGGGTAAGGAAATGATTGAAGGTAGCTTGATTGCCCTTGCTCTGGGCATGCTATCAATCGCGCTTTATCTTTGGGTACGTTTTGAATGGCAATTTGGCGTGGGCGGTATTCTTGCCATGCTGCACGATGTGGTGCTAACCATTGGCTTTTATGCCTTTACGACACTTGAATTTAACCTGACCTCCGTCGCAGCACTGCTGACCATCATCGGCTATTCCATCAACGATTCGGTGGTAATTTACGACCGCGTGCGCGAGAATATGCGGAAATATAAAGCCATGAAAATGGGCGAACTGATCAACCTCTCGGTCAACGAAACGCTCTCACGCACCATTCTAACCGGCGGTACGGTGTTACTGGCGCTAATGGCGCTGATGGGCTATGGCGGCGAGGTACTCTTTGGCTTCAGCGCAGCCATGTTGTTTGGTACCATTGTGGGCACCTATTCTTCCATTTTCATCTCAGCGCTGCTGCTTTTATATTTGAATCCGCGCGCGGCAACCCAAACAAAACAGACTGCCAGCGCAGCCTAAGCCGCTTGAGCAGTGAGAATTTTTGCTTCCGCCTGCTTTAGGTTTTTCAGGCCGCGTGCAAGCTCTGCCTCATCGTTGCAAAAACTCATCCGCACATGCCAGTCATGCTCGGCAGCGGGTGAACCCGGGGCGTAAAACGCCGTACCGGATACTGCGCATACACCCGCTACGTACACCAGATATTTCCCGATATCGTGCGGGGTGGAGATGGTAAATGCCGGCACACCTTCCGGCAGCGCTGACGCCGGAACGTGCTGGCCTTTCATTTGCGCGAAATTGACCCAACCATAAATCGTACCGCTGGGCGGTGCCATTTCGGCCAGACGCAGCGCGCCAATACCTTCGGTGAGCATTGCGCGTTTCTTCAGCAGCGTCTGCACGGTGCGCTCAATAAAATCATCGCCGTAAAGCAGCGCAGACTGCACCTCAAGCTGGTTACGCACGCTCATGCCGCCGCCAATCGATTCGTTATAGCTCTGCAAACTAGCGAGCATTTCCGAACTTTTGGTGACTACCCAGCCCACACGCGAATCGGCCATGCCATATTCTTTCGACGCGGTGCGAAACACAGCCAGCCTAGCTTGATCGAACAGGCTTATTTCCGCTTGGCCGCGCGTAAGCACGCTGCGTATATCATACACTGGCTGATGAAACACCAGCTTGCCGTAGGGATCATCACTGGCAACGATGGTGTGTTTCGTGAGCCTCAGCACCGCTGCCATAAAGGCCTCGCGCTGCTCGGCGCTATAGTTCGCGCCGGTGGGATTGCTTGGTGCGTTTATGAAAATAAACTCCGGCTCTTTGCCCAGAGTTTTTAGTGCGCTTTCAAGCTCATCGGCCATCATCACGCCGCGTCCGGCGGTAGGCACTTCCACGACATTGCAGCCGGTAGGGAATAAATCATAGTTGGTTGGCCAGCCCGGTGCGGCAAGCAGTACCGTCGCGCCCGGCTTACTTGCGAGGTAATAAAATGCGCCGGAAAGCGCACCTTTGCCGCCATTGCCAACCATCACGTGCGCGGCGTCTGCCTTCATGCCGTAATCACGGCTAAACACGTGGGCTGCTGCTGCACGAAAACTGGGAATTCCGGTAGTTTCACTATAGGCGCGCAGACTGGCTGGCGGACGTAAATTGTAAATAGGGTTGCCTTTATTCTCTGGCTTTGCAGCCTCGGCGCGCAGGTTCTTCACCCAAGCTGCCACCTCTTCTTCTGCGGGTTTAGGAAACAAATCGCCGATGGTAAACATATCCACGGCGATGTCGCGAGCAATGGCATCTTTCGCGAGTTCCCCCGCACTCATCGTGGGTGATCTACGCAGCGCCGGCGGGCGGGTGTAATGAAAAAGCGGTGAGCTTGCCATAAAATCTCCTGATGCGCGGGGTATAAAATCAGGCGCCAGATGGTGCAAGCAGAATCGTTTTAAGACGCGTTTTTACTTATAGCACTTTAAATTTGTAACCGCATCATGCAGATGCAGTTACAAAGTTATGTAGTGCTATAAAATCATAAAGTTATAGCGCGACCTTTACGATGTCACTGCACTCTGAAAGTGCATAAACATCGTAAACGCGCTATAGGTGACGGCTACCGGGCTTGACCGCAGGCACCGCTTTTAGTGCCTCTGGTACCGCATCTGCGGCGAAGGTTTGCACATGGAGTATCAGCAGTGAAATCAGCGCAAAGGGCAGCGGATTATCCACACCGCTGCGGTTAATCAGGCTGGCTTCGGCTACCACTTTACCACCATGTTGTTCCACACATGCCACCGCTTCCAGCGAGGATTTGCCGGTGGTAACCACATCTTCTACCATCAGTACACGCGTGCCTTTTTCAATGTGAAAGCCGCGACGCAAGGTGAATACACCGTTTTCGCGTTCACAAAATATCGTCTCCACACCAAGCTGGCGACCCATTTCATAGCCCACCACCACCCCGCCCATCGCGGGAGCTACGATAAGGTCGATGCCGGAAATTTTTGTCTTCACCTTTGCGGCCAGCGCTGCACAGAGTTTTTCCGAGCGCTGCGGATTCATGAGTACCCGCGCACACTGAAGGTAGGTGTCAGAATGCAATCCTGAGGATAAAATAAAATGCCCCTTAAGAATCGCTTCAGCGGCCTCAAACTCGGCGAGTATTTCAGACTCATTCATACCATCTCTCCTCGTAATTTTTTGTTCACCCTGCGCATGCATAAAGAAAGCTTTTTTATGCTACTCACTACCCACCGCCACATTATCAATCAACCGCGTTGTACCCAGATAGACTGCTGCGCATAACCTGCCACCCACCTCAAAACGATCGAGGGGGGTTATGGCTGCATTCACGTATTGCACATAATCGATCTTTGTAAAGCCTTGCTGAATCAAAGATTCTGAGGTTTGCTTGCACACATCGCTGACGGCTTCGTCTGAGCTGATACGCGTCGCCGCGCGTTGCAACTGCGCATATAGACCAGCGGCCAGCGCTCGCTCATCCACGCTTAAATAACGATTGCGTGACGACATAGCGAGGCCATCTTCCTCACGCATGATGGGCACGCCATGAATCATCACCGACATATCTAAATCGGCCACCATCCGGCGGATGACAGCGAGTTGCTGATAGTCTTTTTCGCCGAACAGCGCGACATCCGGCTGCACTTGTTGCAGTAGTTTACACACGACCGTTGCTACGCCATCAAAATGTCCGGGACGAAACGCGCCGCATAACCCTTCGCTGACACCTGCAACATGAATACTGGTCGCAAATCCTGAAGGATACATCGTGGCTACGTCCGGCACCCACAAGGCATCCACGCCGTGCGTTGTGGCAAGCGCTACATCCGCTTCAAGCGTGCGTGGATAGCGCGAGAAATCTTCCTTGGGGCCAAATTGGGTGGGGTTCACAAAAATACTCATCACCACTTTGCTGGCGTACGCGTGCGCGGCATCCACCAGTGCCATATGGCCTGCATGCAGCGCCCCCATGGTTGGCACCAGCGCGATAGCATCGCCCGTGCTGCGCCAGTGCTGCAATGTTTCGCGCAAAGTAGAAAGCGAATGAATGATCTGCATTGTTTTTCCTAGAGCTTGCGGCATTCCTAAACTAAAACACCCTCATGACGCAATCTGCAATCCTATCTCCACTGGCGCGCTATGAGCAGTTACTTGCCAGTGCCAAACTATCGCCAGATGAGGCGCAGCGGGCGTTGATCCTACGTCTGGAAAAGCTTTACCAAACCCTGCTTGACGCCCCTACAAAGGGCATCAAACGCTTACTCAAACCAGCGCGGGCACCGGCGGGACTCTATATTTACGGCGAGGTTGGGCGCGGCAAAACCATGGCCATGGATGTGTTTGCTGCGGCCATTTCGCCGCATTTTTCTACGCGCCGCGTGCATTTTCATGCCTTCATGCTCGATGTGCATAAACGCCTGCACGCCTTTCGCAGCCTGAATGTCAGAGCCGATAGCATGCCGCAGCTTATCGATGAACTGGCCGCCGAACAGCGCATCTTATGTCTGGATGAATTTCAGGTGCATGACGTGGCCGATGCGGCCATTTTATCGCGCCTGTTTGGTGGGCTACTGGAAGCGGGCGTGTGCGTGATTTTTACCTCCAACCGCAAGCCGCACGATTTGTATCAGGGCGGTTTGCAACGCGAGCTTTTCTTGAAATTTGTGGATGAGGTCATCGTCGCGCGGATGGAGATTGTGTCGCTGCAAAGTCCGCATGACTACCGACTACAGCAACTTCAGGCGCTGCAAAAAACCTTTTATTACCCGCGAAATTTAGAAAGCGATGAGGCGCTGCTTACAAGCTGGCAGGCGCTCACTGGCGGCGCGCCATCACAGGCACTGAATATCGAGGTGCAAGGGCGTATCCTGCGTATTGATAAACATGCCCAGGGTGTTGCCTGGCTGACTTTCCCCGAGCTATGCATGCGGCCACTGGGTGCCAGCGATTATTTAGAGCTTACGCGGATGATTCACACGCTGATTCTGCAAGGCATCCCTGCCCTTACCCCTGAGCAACGCAACGAGGCCAAGCGTTTCGTGACGTTAATTGATACACTCTACGACCACCGGATTAAGTGTATTTTCAGCGCCGAAACGCCGCCGGAGGGCATCTATGCGAAGGGCGATGGCAGCTTTGAATTCGCCCGCACCGTCTCGCGGCTTACCGAAATGCAAAGTGCGAATTATTTGGCAGGTGGGAAGCTATAATTTGAACCAGCAAGATTTAGATCAACGTTGAATTTGCTTGCCAAGCGAAGATAACATGTCTTTTAGTTCTAACACTAAAGTTTCTCGGTGACTAATAAATGCATCATACGCCTGTAATGCCTGTTGTTTTCGCGCCATTGGCAAACTGCTATCGCTAACTAATTTACGACGATCAGCCGTTTCACTGATTCTTCTTTCCGAAGAGCTTTCACGTAAGATATCGTTGATATTATCTTGAAGATATTTTTCTGATAGCGCACCAGAGCTCGGATTCTTTATCGCATCAAGCTCCATAGCAAGATAGAGGGCTTCGCCCGTTAACGTATGTAATACAGGCTCAAGCGCCGGATCCTGTTCCGTCAGATTAAGCGGCGGAGGAGCATCTATCAAAGGCTGCCTTGCTGTAGCTTCTAATTCATTTTTATACGCGATTTTTGCTTTTGTTGCCGTATCTGTGGGAACAAATGCATCGAAAAGGCGCATCATTTCCACTTCCATTGCCTTAATATGCCTACCAAGGATATCTATTGATTGATTGATTGATTGATTGATTGATTGATTGAATGATTGATTGAATCAACCTTGCCGACTATCTCGCCACTTGCGACTACAGAGCTATTGGGTTTTGTCATTATTTTACTCCTATGATCTCCTATGTGTAGTGCCTAAATGTGACATTTTCATGAAGAAAATCGCCCTAATCATAAAACGTTCATAAACGCTTTTTAGGCTATGTAGCTACCACATATGCCGTCATCCCGGGCTCGTCCCGGGATCTCCGCGCGTAGTGCACAAAATCTTGCAGCCCCCGGCACAAGGCCGGTGTGACGTGCATAACCTTGCCGAAACGTAATTCCACTTTCACAGAAATGGCAAATCAGGCATAAGCTAAACCCATGCACGCTACCCTACCCCTCACCGTTTATCTGGCTGCGCCGCGCGGATTTTGCGCCGGCGTGGACCGCGCGATTGAAATCGTCGAAAAAGCGCTCGAGCTTTACGGCGCGCCGATTTATGTGCGTCATGAAATTGTACATAATCGCTGGGTGGTAGAAGATTTGCGCGCCAAGGGCGTGGTGTTTGTGAAGGAAGTGGATGAAATTCCCGCTGGCGGCATCACTATTTTCTCAGCCCACGGCATTTCCGAGAGGGTGGAAAATGCAGCCAAACTACGCGATTTACCGGTGATTGACGCCACCTGCCCGCTGGTGACTAAAGTACATAATCAGGCGCAGCGCTATGAGCGCGAGGGCTATGAAATTATTCTCATCGGCCATGCCGGCCATCCGGAGGTGGAGGGCACATCCGGCCGCGTGAAAAAAGTCCATCTCATCGAAACCGAGGCGGATATTGCGCAGCTAAACATTGCGCCGGAAACCAAGCTTGCTTACGTGACGCAAACCACGCTGAGCGTGGATGATACGCGCGCGCTGATCGATGCGCTGAAAGCCAAGTTTCCGGCGATTGAAGGCCCCGACACCAAAGATATTTGCTACGCCACGCAGAACCGCCAGCAGGCGGTGAAGGAGCTGGCAAAGCATGTGGAATTACTGCTGGTGGTGGGGTCGAAAAATTCTTCCAACTCCAACCGGCTGCGCGATTTGGGCGAAGAATACGGCATTCCTGCCTATCTGATTGACGATGCCGAGGCGATTAAACCGCAGTGGCTAGACGGTGTGAATACCGTAGGGCTGACGGCGGGCGCTTCAGCGCCGGAATTACTCGTCAACCGTGTGATTGCCTTGCTGGAAACCCTGCGCATCGTGGAAGTTCGCCCGTTTGAAGTGGTGAAGGAAGATGTGTATTTTAATCTTCCCCGCGAAGTGCGCAGCAAGCCGTTTGCGCATTTGCTTAAAGCGTCAGGCTAATACACTCTTAAGTGCACTTCATCGAAGTTGATGGCGGAAGATTTTTCCGCGCGCACCTCGATGCGATCTGGCGGCACGCCCATGGTGGTGATTTCACGCAGTACCTCGCGCGCATGCATGCCGGCAAGTTCTGCGGCTTGCTCATCGTAGCGACGATCGCCGGTGGCAGGCACCATGCTGATCAGGCTAAAACGCACATCCGGCTTGATTTCCACCGCCCGCGATACGGCGGTATAGAGCGCTTTGGAATAATACACCGTGCGCTGATTAAAGCGGATGATCACCAGTGGTTTATCTTGCTGTACGGTGTAGGCATGTGCCTCCATCGCCAGCGTAAGGGTGCTTAAGGCTGCAAGCCAGCCCATCACAAGACATGCGAGCGCGCGGCGCATCAATGCTCGCGGATGGCTTTGACCAGATGCTCGGTCGCGATTTTCGCATCGCCAAAGAGCATCATGGTGTTCTGCTGATAAAACAACTCGTTTTGAATACCGGCGTAACCGGCTGCCATCGAGCGTTTATTGAAAATCACGTTGCGGGCATCGGCCACGTTTAACACCGGCATGCCGTAAATCGGGCTGGTGGGATCAGTTTTTGCCGCCGGATTGGTGACGTCATTAGCACCGATCACGTAGACTACATCGGTCGTCGCAAAATCGTTGTTGATTTCCTCCAGCTCGAACACGCTATCATAGGGCACGTTGGCTTCGGCCAGCAATACGTTCATGTGACCTGGCATACGGCCAGCGACCGGATGAATCGCGTAGCGCACTTTCACCCCTTTTTTCTCGAGTGTTTCTGCAAGTTCGCGCACGGCGTGCTGCGCCTGCGCTACGGCCATACCGTAACCGGGCACAATGATCACCGAATCGGCATTGGCCATTAAAAACGCCGCATCTTCGGCGCTGCCGGATTTTACGGGGCGATCATCCGCCGCGCTGCTGCTGGCAGACGATGTTGCCGCTTCTGAGCCAAATCCACCAAAAATCACGTTGATGATGGAACGGTTCATCGCCTTGCACATAATGTAGCTTAGGATCGCGCCGCTAGCTCCAATCAAGGCTCCGGCGATAATCAGCACCGGACTGGCGAGCGTGAAACCAATGCCCACCGCCGCCCAGCCGGAATAGGAGTTGAGCATCGATACCACC
>JALHRI010000042.1 GCA_022841525.1 Alphaproteobacteria bacterium
AAACATCCATCAGCTTGTCGCGCAGGGCATCGATTTTGCCACCAGCTTGATAAGCTTCCAGGATTTCACGCACCTGACGACCAATGCCCGCCGCTGCCCAGCCCAGGTGGGTTTCCAGAATCTGCCCCACATTCATGCGGCTTGGTACACCTAGCGGGTTGAGCACGATATCGACCGGACGACCATCCGCCGTGTGCGGCATATCTTCCACCGGCACGATGTTGGAAATCACCCCTTTATTACCATGGCGACCGGCCATTTTATCACCGGGTTGCAGCTTGCGCTTCACGGCCACAAACACCTTCACCATTTTGAGTACGCCCGGCATCAGATCATCGCCGGATTGTACTTTCTCGACCTTTTCTTCAAAGCGCTTGCTGAGCGAATCAATCGCGTCATCGAGCTGCTTTTTCAGCGCCTCAATCTGCTTCATGGTTTTGTCGTCTTTGAGGGCAATCTGCCACCAGAGACCACGCGCGGTTTCATTCAGCTGCGCTTCGGTGATCGGCTTATCGGTTTTGAATCCTTTGGGGCCCTTCACCGCCGTTTTGCCCACCAGATATTCTCTCAATGCACTGTAGATGTAACGCTCGGTAATCGCGCGTTCATCGTCACGGTCTTTGGCGAGGCGGTCAATTTCCGCACGCTCCAGCGCAATCGCGCGCTCATCTTTTTCGATGCCACGACGCGAGAAAATACGCACGCCTACCACGGTGCCCTGATTGCCCGGCGGCAAACGCAGCGAGCTATCGCGCACGTCGGCGGCTTTTTCACCGAAAATCGCGCGCAGGAGTTTTTCTTCCGGCGTCATCGGGCTTTCCGATTTCGGCGTCACCTTGCCGACCAGAACATCGCCCGGGCCAACTTCCGCACCAATATGCACGACCCCGATTTCATCGAGATTGCGCAGCGCTTCTTCGCCAGCATTAGGAATATCGCGAGTGATTTCTTCCGGCCCGAGCTTGGTGTCACGCGCCATCACTTCAAACTCCTCAATGTGAATCGAGGTGAAGCGATCTTCGGCAACCAAACGCTCAGAAATCAGAATCGAATCTTCGTAGTTGTAACCATTCCAGGGCATGAACGCGACCAGCACGTTCTGACCCAGTGCCAGTTCGCCCAGCTCGGTCGATGGGCCGTCGGCAATCACGTCACTGGCTTTGACATCATCGCCCACTTTGACAATCGGGCGTTGGTTGATGCAGGTGTTCTGGTTGGAACGCTGGAATTTCTGCAAGGTGTAAATATCCACCGCCGGCGTACCATCCATGTTTTTCTCGTGGCAACGCACCACGATACGCTGCGCATCGACCTGATCGACGATGCCGTCGCGGCGAGCCGTAATCGCGGCGCCGGAATCACGCGCCACAATTTCTTCCATGCCGGTACCCACCAGCGGTGCATCGGCACGCACGAGCGGCACGGCTTGGCGCTGCATGTTCGAGCCCATCAGCGCGCGGTTCGCATCATCGTTTTCTAAAAACGGAATCAGCGCTGCTGCCACCGAGACCAGCTGCTTGGGTGCCACGTCCATGTAGTCAATCGTATCGGGTGCCGACATCATGAAGTCGCCCGCTTTGCGGCAGCTAATCAGCTCTTCGGTGAATTTGCCCGAACCATCCACATTCGCATTGGCCTGAGCGATGGTGTAGCGCCCCTCTTCAATCGCCGAGAGGTACACCACTTCGCTGCTCACCTTACCATCTTTCACTTTGCGGTACGGCGTTTCGATAAAGCCATATTTATTCACGCGCGCATAGGTCGCCATCGAGTTAATCAGACCGATGTTCGGGCCTTCCGGCGTTTCAATCGGGCAGATACGACCATAATGGGTGGGGTGCACGTCGCGCACTTCAAAGCCTGCGCGCTCGCGGGTTAAACCGCCCGGCCCCAGCGCCGATAAGCGGCGTTTGTGGGTAATTTCTGAGAGCGGATTGGTTTGATCCATAAACTGGGAAAGCTGGCTGGAGCCAAAAAACTCACGCACCGCCGCACCCAGCGGCTTGGCGTTAATGAGATCGTGCGGCATCACGGTGTCGATATCCACACTGCTCATGCGCTCCATGATACCGCGCTCCATGCGCAGCAAGCCGATACGGAACTGGTTTTCCATCAGCTCGCCCACGCTGCGCACGCGGCGGTTGCCGAGGTGATCGATATCATCGACTTCGCCAATACCATCTTTGAGTTGCACCAGCGTTTTGATGGTGCCCAAAATGTCTTCTTTGGTGAGCACGCACACGTCTTCTTTGTGATTCAGATTCAGGCGCGCGTTCATTTTGACGCGACCCACTTCCGATAAATCGTAACGCTCAGATTCAAAGAACAGCGAGTTAAAAAGCGCCAGTGCAGCTTCCGGCGTCGTCGGTTCGCCGGGGCGCATCACGCGGTAAATATCAATCAGCGCATCGTCCTGCGTGATGTTTTTATCCGCCGCTAAGGTGTTACGAATATAGGCACCGACCTGCACGTGATCGATATTGAGTACCGGAATTTCGCTAATGCCTGCATCGGCCAAGGTCTTGATCAGATCCTTGCTCAGCTCATCGCCGGCTTCGGCGTAAATCTCGCCGGTTTTGGCGTTGATA
The DNA here is from genome assembly GCA_022841525.1 of Alphaproteobacteria bacterium. Classification (GTDB taxonomy): domain Bacteria; phylum Pseudomonadota; class Alphaproteobacteria; order Rickettsiales; family UBA3002; genus JALHRI01. The sequence continues at coordinate 2,589 of JALHRI010000042.1, forward strand.
AGATCAATCGCGAGGTACGAGCCCAGAATAAATTCTTCCGGCACGATGATTTCTTTCACGCCCTCTTCCACCAGCTTTTTCAGCGCACGCGGGGTGAGCTTGGCACCGGCTTCCGCCACCGCTTTGCCCGATTTCGCATCGACCAGGTCAAAGGGTAATTTCTGACCGCGCCAGCTTTCTGGTTGGAATGCTGACGTCCAGCCTTTCTTGCTGTGCTTGATCATGCGCTTATCGTAAAACGCGCTTAGGATCTGCTGATTATCCATACCGAGTGCGCGCAGAATCGTGGTCGCCGGAAGTTTGCGGCGACGGTCAATGCGCACATGCACCAGATCTTTAGGATCAAATTCAAAATCCAGCCACGAGCCACGGTAAGGAATCACGCGTGCCGAGAATAACAGCTTGCCGGAAGCGTGGGTTTTGCCATGGTCATGGTCAAAGAATACGCCCGGGCTGCGGTGCATTTGCGAGACAATCACGCGCTCGGTACCGTTAATCACGAAGGTGCCGTTATCGGTCATCAGCGGAATATCGCTCATGTACACGTCTTGTTCTTTGATGTCTTTGATTTCGCGGGTGCCGGTATCTTCATCGACCAGCCAGACGATCAGGCGCAGCGTTACACGCAGGGGAGCGGCAAAGTTAATGCCACGCTGACGGCACTCATCCACATCGTATTTGGGCTGATCAAACTCGTAGCGCACATATTCCAGCGTCGAGGTGTCGGAGAAATCTTTAATCGGAAACACCGACTTGAACACGGTATGCAGGCCGGTGTTCTTGCGCTCTTTCGCGGGCACATGCATTTGCAGAAACTGCTCATACGAATTGCGCTGCACCTCAATCAGGTTCGGCAGACTGGTCACCGATTGCATGGTGCCAAAATTCTTGCGAATGCGCTTTTTGGAGGTGAAGCTGTGCTTAAATGCGTGAGCTGGTTGTGCCATAAAACGCCCCTAATCTATACGTCTCTACTACGAGTCTAAATTCTTAAAAATGGCGCTGGTTACAGCGCTTTTTCTTCTGTCGGTTGCAGGTAAGTGTGAAAGTTTTAAGGTACTGCAGGTGCATCGCCGCGCCGTAAGAAAAACTTTAAGCCTACTCTACAACCCATCCGCCGATACGCGAACAGGGAGCAAGGTTTCCCCTGCCCCCTTACGTTTCGGCTAGATGCGCGCACTACTTAAGTTCAACTTTTGCGCCTGCATCCACGAGAAGTTTTTTCATCTTCTCGGCTTCGTCTTTGTTCACGCCTTCTTTAACCGTTTTCGGCGCGCCTTCGACAAGGTCTTTTGCTTCTTTCAGACCCAGACCGGTGATCGCGCGAACTTCTTTAATCACGTTGATTTTGTTCGCACCACCGTCCACGAGTACGACCGTGAAATCGGTCTTCTCTTCAGCAGCTGCCGCTGCCGGAGCGGCTGCTGCCGCTACCGCTACCGGTGCTGCAGCGGATACGCCCCATTTTTCTTCCAGAAGCTTCGAGAGTTCTGCCGCTTCCAGCACGCTAAGTGCTGAGAGCTGGTCTACCAGAGTTGCTAAGTTTGCCATAATAAAGTCCCCTTAAAGTGAAATTCAAAAAATTAAACGTTAATCTAGGCCGCGTCTTTTTTTGCGTATGCTCCAAAGACTCGCGCCAACTGGCCCGCCGGCGCCTGAAGCACGCCTGCAATTCTGGTCGCGGGCGTGCTAAGAATCGCCAGGATTTTCGCACGCAATTCATCCAAGGAAGGCAGGCTTGCCAACTGCTGAATTGCCGCTTTATCCAATACGGTCTCACCAAACGCGCCGCCGAGCAGCACCAGTTTCTCGCGCTTTTTCGCAAATTCCGAGAGCGCTTTTGCAGCAGCCACCGGATCATTCGCGTAGGTCAGCGCCGTGGGGCCCTTAAACAGCGGCACCACATTTTCGTACTTTGTTCCCGCAAATGCACGGTGTGCAAGGCGGTTTTTCGTAACCTTAAAGCCCGCACCCGCCGCGCGTACATTGCGACGAAGCTCGGTCATTTCAGCCACGGTTAGCCCTTTGTAATGGGCGATAATCACGATCTCAGCGCCGCTTGCCTGGCTGCTGGTCTCATCGATCCATTGTTTTTTCTCAGCGCGGTTCATAACATGCTCTCCTTACGCTGCCAGCACATCAGCGATGTCGAGCTTTATGCCCGGACCCATCGTGCTGGAAATGGCGATTTTCTTGATATAGGTGCCTTTGGCGCCTGCAGGCTTGGCTTTGCTGACAGCTTGCACGAAGGCTTTAATGTTCTCGGCAATCTGCGCTTCCGAGAAACTCGCGCGGCCAATACCAGCGTGAATGATCGCCGCCTTTTCAAGCTTGAACTCCACCTGACCCGACTTCGCTGCTTTGATTGCTTTTTCCACATCCGGCGTGACGGTGCCGAGCTTGGGATTAGGCATCAGACCACGCGGCCCGAGTACTTTGGCCACCTTGCCCACCACAGCCATCATATCCGGCGTGGCGACGCAGACGTCAAAATTCATTTCGCCTTTTTGAATGGCTTCCACCAAATCATCGGCACCGACCAAATCCGCGCCGGCTTTTTTCGCCGCATCGGCCTTGTCGCCTTTGGCAAATACCGCCACGCGGACGGTTTTGCCCAGACCATGCGGCATCGCGACAACGCCGCGCACCTGCTGGTCAGACTGTTTGGGGTCAACGCCCAGATTCATCGCCACATCGACCGACTCGTCGAACTTCACCTTCGCCGAGGATTTCAGCAGTTTCACGGCATCGTTCAGCGAGTAGAGTTTCGCCGCATCCACCGATGCGCGGGCAGCTTTCATACGCTTAGCCATTACGCCGCCTCCTCAATCACTTGAATGCCCATCGACACGGCCGAGCCAGCAATCATACGGCAGGCCGCTGCTTCATCGTTCGCATTCATATCTTGCATTTTTTGTTTCGCGATCTCGCGGATTTGCGCCATCGTGACTTTGCCCACAATGTCTTTACCCACCAGCGACGCACCTTTTTCCACTTTCGCAGCCTTGAGCAGGAAATAGCTCACCGGCGGCTGCTTCATGATGAAGGTGAACGAACGGTCTTTATACACCGTAATCACCACCGGAATGGGCATACCGACTTCTTTTTGCTGGGTCGCAGCGTTAAACTGCTTACAAAATTCCATAATGTTCACGCCTGCCTGACCGAGCGCGGGGCCGATTGGCGGAGCGGGGTTGGCTTTTCCTGCAGGAATCTGCAGTTTAATATAGCCAGTAATTTCCTTAGCCATAATACCTCAGTGTTTGGTGGCCAGTCACACATGAAAACCTTATGTTTTCTGCGGCTGATTGCGGGTTGCGCAGGGCACTTCCCTCCCAAAATGAGTGCGGACTATAGAGGCGGTTTTTCAGATTGCAAGGGTTTTTTTAATAAAGCCTACAGCTGAGAGCCGACAGCCCACAGCTTTTAGCTCTGAGCTGTTGGCTGTTGGCTTTTTACGCTACCTTATGCACCTGATCGAAGGTGAGCTCTACCGGTGTCGCGCGGCCGAAGATCGACACGGAAACTTTCAGCTTCTGACGATCATCATCGACATCTTCCACGCTACCGATAAAGGACTCAAATGGCCCGTCGATAATTTTGACCTGCTCGCCAATATCGTAATGCACCTGATTGCGCTTTGCGGCGGCGCCTTCTTCCACTTGCTTAAACATTGCCTGGGCTTCGGCTTCGGTAATGGGCTGCGGGCGGATGCCTTTGCCGCCTAAGAACCCGGTAACTTTCGGCGTGGTTTTCACCAGCTGCCAGGTTTCATCGCTCATTTCCATTTTGATCAGAATGTAGCCCGGCAGCAATTTGCGCTCGGCCTGCACTTTTTTACCACGGCGTACTTCCACCACTTCTTCGGTGGGCACCACAATTTGCTCGAACTTGTCTTCGATGTCTTTTTGTGCGGCCTGCTCCATAATCGCGGCGGCGACTTTTTTCTCAAAGCCCGAATGCGCATGCAGAATGTACCAGCGCTTCGACTTGCCGGTGGTGGCGGCGGGAGCCGCTGGTTCAGGGGAGGTTTGCGCTGCTTCACTCATGGGATGCTCCTAATCAAAAATCTCTAGGCACTTAAGCCTAAAATACTGGTCACGGCGGAGGAAATAATCCAGTCCACCAGCAGAAAAATGAGTGCGGCGATGACGGCGATAACTGCCACCATTGCGGAGGAAACCATCGTTTCTCTGCGGGTGGGCCATGTCACGCGCTGCGCTTCTGAGCGCACTTCGCGGATAAATTTTGCCGGATTCATTGCCATGCTCATTTCCTTGCCAAATTTTTTTGCCGAAACAAAAACGCACACCGGCTAAGGGTGTGCGGATTTGCCTTTAACCTAGCTTGCCGCCAGAAGCAAGCGGGAAGTTTGGCTACCACTAGGGGCGAGCTTGGCGGCGACCTTGGCGGCGGTCTTGACGTCCATCACGGCGATCAGCACGGCGTTCTTTGCGAAGCTCGCGTTTATCTGCGCGCTCTTCCTTACGCTCCGCGCGACGATCCTGACGCGCATCCCTGCGTTCGTCGCGGCGCTCATGACGAATCTCGCGCTGCTCGCTGCGGTGTTCGTGCGCGCGGGCATGTGCAGGCGGCGTCGCAGGCTCAGCCTGAGCAGCGGCAAATTGCGGCGAAAGCATCAAACAGGATAAGGTGAGTGCAGAAAGTAATTTCATAAACGGCTCTTTCAAAAAAAGTTAGGCATGCTTCTTATAGCACTTTAACTTTGTAACCGCATGATGCAGATGCAGTTACAAAGTTATGTAGTGCTATAAAATCATAAAGTTATAGCGCGACCTTTACGATGTTCATGCACTCTGAAAGTGCATGAACATCGTAAACGCGCTATATCACGCGCATTGGCCACGGGCAATAGGATGCGCAGGCGCCTCAATACACCCTGGCTTGCGGCGCGATCGAGGCGATGCTTGCGATGCCTGATTCAAGGCGCACCGGTGTCGTGGTACAGGTTGTCTTGCCGGAGAGATCGGCCGCGGCGGCGCTGTGGCAAAGCCATGCATCATCCATGCGGGCGGGGAAATCTTCGCGCGCGTGTGCTCCCCTGCTTTCGGTTCGCATCAGCGCGCTGCTTAATGTGGCAAGCGCTTGCAACCATAAATTCTCAGTTTCCAGCGATGCGATCCAGTCAATCGGCCAGGGGCTGGGCGCAGGCATGCGCATGCGCAAACTTCCCGCCATGGTGCGCAGATCCTCCATCCCGCGCTGCATGTCGGCAGCGTTGCGATAAATGGGCGCCGCATGCGTCATGATGTCCTGCAATCTGCGGCGCGCATGCGCGCTGGCGGCGGATATTGAAGGCGCAGCGTACGCGTCCATCAGTGCGGATAAAGTCGTGGATGAGGCGCTGACTTTCACCCCCGGACGCAGATGCTCCTTCACCAAATCACCGGCATCTTTGCCGAACACCATCAGATCAAGCAGCGAGTTGCAGCCCAGGCGGTTGGCGCCGTGGCAGGAATTGCTGGCGGCCTCACCAATCGCCATCAGGCCTTCCACCACGCGGCTGTCATTTTGCACATCCAGCACTTGAGAATGGACATTGGTGGGAATCCCCCCCATCGAATAATGCACCGTAGGCACGACGGGAATGCAGGCGCTTCGCACATCGACACCGGCGATCATGCGTGCGAGGGTTTGCACATAGGGCAGTTTATCGCGCCAGACATCGGCCGGCAAATGGCGCAGATCGAGCAGCACATGATCGGCCTTTTTGCCTGCACCACGGCCGGCGCGCAGCTCCTGCACGATGGCGCGGGCGATCACGTCGCGGCTGGCAAGCTCCATGCTGGAGGGAGCGTAACGCTGCATAAAACGTTCGCCTTCACCATTGAGTAAATAACCGCCCTCACCGCGCGCACCTTCGGTAATTAAAATGCCAGAGTCATAGAGTCCGGTCGGGTGAAATTGCACAAACTCCATATCCTGAAGCGCAAGACCCGCGCGCAGCACCATCGCATTACCATCGCCGGTGCAGGTGTTGGCAGCGGTGGTGGCGCTGTAAACCTGACCGTAGCCACCGGTCGCCAGTATCGTGGTTTGTGCGTAAAACGCATGCAGCGTGCCGCTGGCCATATCCACGCAGAGCACCCCTTTGCACGCGCCGTTTTCCATGATGAGATCAAGCGCGAAAAATTCATGCATCAGCGTAATGTGCGCGGCGCGGGCGCGCTTAATTAGAATCTGCATCATCGCCTGACCGGTGCGGTCTTCCGCCGCACAGGCGCGGTAGGCAGGGGCCTTGCCGAACTCCACGGTCTGGCCGCCGTAAGGGCGCTGATAAATCTGATCGAGCGTATCGCGGGTAAAGGGCACGCCCCACTCAGCCAGCTCGAGCACCGCGCGCGGTGCCTGTTCGCACAAACGCGCGGCAGCATCCTGATCGCACAGCCAGTCGGCACCGCGCACAGTATCGTACATGTGCCAGCGCCAGTCATCGGCCCCGCGCGTGCCAAGGGCGGCGTTAATACCGCCTTGCGCGGCCATGGTATGGCTGCGCTGCGGCTGCACTTTGCTGATCACGGTGACGGCCAGATCGCTTTCCGCCGCAGCAAGCGCTGCGCGCAAGCCAGCGCCGCCGGCGCCGATAATCAGCACATCACAGTGGTGAATGGTGGGTTGCGGTTGCATCTTGGCGAAAGCTCACGTAAATCTAGGCGCGCATCATAGCCACCGGAATCATGTTATGCAACGAAGCCCTGAGCTGCAAAGTTTTATTACGCAGATTTTAGCCGAAGATATTGGTCGCGGCGATATCACTTCCAATGCCATCATCCCGCCCGATGCGACGATGCATGCGGCAATCGTGGCGCGCGAAGCGCTGATGCTCTCAGGGCTAAACCTGGCGATGATGATGCTGACCATCGCCGATGAATCGCTGGAAGTTGCGTGCCAGGTCAGTGATGGGCAAATGATTCCGGCTGGTAGCACGATCATGCAGCTGAAAGGCTCTGCACGCACGCTGCTTGCGCTTGAGCGTACGCTGCTGAATGTGCTGCAACATCTCTCGGGCATCGCCACACTGACTGCGCGTTATGTCGCGGCGGTTGACGGCCTGAGCGTGCGCATTGTCGATACCCGTAAAACCGCCCCCGGCCTGCGCGAATTGCAGAAATACGCGGTGCGCTGTGGTGGCGGCTATAATCACCGCATGGGTCTGGATGATGGGGTGCTGATTAAAGATAATCACATCGCCATCGTGGGTAGTATTGCGCAGGCAGTCTCGCAGGCGCGCGCAGCAACGCCGCAGCTGATTAAAATTGAAGTGGAGTGCGACACGGTGGATCAGGTGCGCGAGGCAGTGGCTGCCAAGGCGGATATTATTTTGCTCGATAACATGGACATTGAATCACTGAAACACTCGGCGGCGCTGTGTAAGGCGGCGCATATCGCCTCGGAAGCTTCCGGCGGCATCACGCTTGCGAATGTGCGCGCCGTGGCAGAAACCGGGGTAGATACCATCGCCATTGGCGCGCTCACCCATAGTGCTCCGGCGGTCGATATCGCGCTGGATGTGATTTCCTAACACGAAAGGCCTTGAGACTATGAACCAGCCTCGCAATTTTTTCGGCACCGACGGTATTCGCGCCACCGCCAACACCCATCCGATGACGGCGGAAATCGCCCAGAAAGTCGGTATGGCCGCAGGGCATGTGTTTAATCGCGGTAGTCACCGCCACCGCGTGGTGATCGCGAAAGATACCCGCCTATCCGGCTACATGATCGAAACCGCCCTGACTTCGGGTTTTCTTTCCGTCGGCGTGGATGTGCTGCTGGTCGGCCCCATGCCCACCCCCGCCGTGGCGTTCTTAGTACGCGCGATGCGTGCCGATATGGGCGTGATGATTTCCGCCTCGCACAATCCGTACCTTGATAATGGCATCAAATTGTTCGGGCCGGATGGGTATAAACTCTCCGACGACATCGAGCGTGAGATCGAAACGCTGATGCAGTCGGACATGCAGCCACTGCTGAGCGCACCGGAAAAAATCGGCCGCGCCAAACGGCTCGATGATGCGCCCGGGCGCTACATTGAATTTGTGAAATCCACCTTCCCGCGCGACATCACGCTGGAGGGGCTTACCATCGTCATCGACTGTGCCAATGGCGCAGGCTATCAGGTTGGTCCCATTATTTTGCAGGAACTGGGGGCGCGCGTTATTCCTATTCACGTGGCGCCTAATGGCACCAACATCAACGCCGACTGCGGTTCGACCCATCCGGCCTCGCTGCAAGAAGCGGTCAAACGCGAAGGAGCCGATGTCGGCATCGCGCTCGATGGTGACGCCGACCGTTTGGTGGTGGTGGATGAGCGCGGTGCGCTCGTCAGCGGCGATCATTTAATGGCGATGGTCGCAGCGCATTATCAATCGCAAGGTGCACTTAAGGGTGGCGGGGTGGTCACGACACATATGGCCAATCTCGGGCTGGAGCAGTATTTACGCGCGCTGGGCATCGCACTTGAACGCACCGCTATCGGCGATCGTTACGTGATGGAGCGGATGCGCGAAGGCGGGTTTAATTTAGGCGGCGAGCCTTCGGGGCATATTATCCTCTCCGATTACGTCACGACGGGTGATGCGCTGATTGCCGGACTGCAAGTGCTGGCCATGATGCGCGAGTCGGGAAAAAAGATGAGCGATGCGGCGAAACTTTTCACCCCCGTACCGCAGCTACTGCGTAACGTGCGCTATCAGGGCGAAAGCCCGCTGGCGCATGCGAAGGTGCAACAATCCATCCGCGAGGCACAGAAAAAACTGGGCGCGCAGGGGCGCGTGTTGGTGCGCCCATCGGGCACTGAGCCGGTGATCCGCATTATGGTGGAAGCCTCCGATGCGGCGCTGACCGAAACCCTCGCCAGCAGCATTGAAGCCAGCATCGCCGCCGCCAGTAGCGAGGCTGCGTAAGATGACCATGCTGCCGCGCGTGCTTACCATCGCAGGCTCTGATCCATCCGGCGGCGCAGGCATTCAGGCAGATATCAAAACCATTCAGGCTTTTGGCGGCTACGCCATGGCCGCCATCACCGCGCTGACTGCACAAAACACCACTGGCGTATTTGGCGTGATGCCAGTGCCGCCGCAGTTTGTCGCAGATCAAGTACGTTTATGTCTGGAAGATATCGGTGCCGATGCGATCAAAACCGGCATGCTCTTTTCCGCCGAGATTGTGGAAGCGGTGGTAGATGCAATCACTACAATACAATCTGGGCGCACCATCGCCCTCATCCTCGATCCGGTGATGGTCGCCAAAGGCGGCGCTCCACTCCTGCAGGCCGATGCGGTGGAAGCGGTCAAAGCGCAGCTCATTCCGCGCGCGCTGCTCATCACGCCCAACATTCCCGAAGCCGAGCTGCTCAGCGGTATGCGCATTCACACCGCTGAGGACATGCAGCATGCCGGCGAGATCTTACTGAATATGGGCGCGCACGCAGCGCTGATTAAAGGCGGCCATATGCACGGCGATACACTCACCGATGTACTGATCGCGCAGGAAGGCGCGCTGTCATGGCAGAGCGCGCGCATTCACAGCACGCATACCCACGGCACAGGCTGCACCATGGCCTCGGCGATCGCCACGCTGGTGGCGCGCGGATTTGCGCTGCCGGATGCGATCAGCCACGCACGTGATTACATTGCCCGCGCGATTGGTGCTGCCCCGCGCTTTGGTCACGGCCACGGCCCCTTAAATCATTTGGTGCGGGCGTGAGGGATGGGTTGTCACCATTCACTACTCACTACTCACCACTCACTATCCATCCCTGTACCCTTCCTGCCGCACATCCAAAAATAATCCGGATAAATCGTTAACATTTTAGATTTTTTTGCTGCTTGCATGCGTCTGCGCTGTCAGGTAAATTGCATCCAGTTTCTTTACCTAGGGAGTATTCTATGTCCTCAAATTCTGTTCAAACACGCCGTGCGCAAGCAGGCTTCACGCTCGTTGAACTTGCCATCGTTCTTGTGATCATCGGTCTTATCGTCGGCGGTGTACTGGTTGGGCAGGATCTGATTAAATCCGCTGAAATTCGTGCCACGATTTCGCAGATTGAGAAAATTAATGCAGCAGCGACCACCTTCCGCGATAAACACGGGAACCTCCCTGGCGACCTTACCGCTGCCCGCGCGACACAGTTTGGTTATGCTGCCCCCACAGGTCGCAGTGCAACGCTTGGACAAGGCAATGGTGACGGCCTGATTCAAGGTGGAGCAACAGCAGCAACCTTTAAAGATTTTATTGGTGAGCCACCTACTTTCTGGTCTGATCTTTCTCTGGCACGCCTCATTCAGGAAAACATTCCTGCACTGACCGCCATGAACACTACAACCGGCACCGCAGCTGCGAATATGCCGCCTACGAGAATGAATGCTGCTGCATTTTTCCATGTTTATGCTAACGCGGGTCGCAATTTCATATTTGTTGGCACCCCGGCTATTGCTGCAGGCGTAGTAACCACAGCAGTGGGCACTGGCATCAGCCCTCAGCAAGCGTTCACCATTGACAGCAAGTTGGATGATGGCATTGCGAACGCTGGTACAATTACAGAAGTAACGAACCTACAAGGCAACGTAGGCACAGGCACTCCAGGTACAGGCGCGTGTGTTTCAGCCGCTGCAACATATAATACCAGCGTAACAAACACAGTGCAAGATTCTCCGCTTTGTCACCTTGCGATTCGCGCATCGTTCTAAGCGCGGCGAACTTAAGCCTAAACCAAACGCCCCGCCGTCACACGCGGGGCGTTTTTTGTTGTTGTCATTCTGAACGAAGTGAAGAATCTCCCTAATGGCTGGAGATCCTTCGTTGCACTCAGGATGACAAAGCAAAATATAAAGCGCATCGTGCGGGGCGTTTTTTTGCAGATGGCATGTCATACCGGCCGAATGCAATAAGCGCCGGTATCCGTGGCGGCATGCATTGCGGGTAGCGGTGTTTGCTGAGTAAAACCGGTATGACTAAAGACTATACTCGGTTCACATGATTTCTTGCCATCTGGGTGCGAAGCACCCTCACCCTTCCTTTTCTTCTTTTTACTTATGCCCGCCCCGCCTATACTGCGCTTCATGCTTTACCATCTTACCACCACCTTGCCCGATGAGGCCTCTGCCAGCGCCATCGCCCACGCGCTGGTCGAACAGCGTCTGGTGGCCTGCGCCCACGTGCACGCGCCTCAGCGCTCGCTGTATTACTGGCAGGGCACACTCTGCGAGGAAGCCGAAGTCAGTATCAGCGCGGTGACCCATGCATCGTTGCTCGCAGCGGCAGCAGAGGCGATGCGCGTGCATCATCCATACGCGGTGCCATGCATTGTGTCTGCGCCCCTCACCTCCCACGAGAGCGCCTATGACGACTGGGTACGCGACGTGCTTGGCCTGAAGCCGTAACCCACACCGCTCAGCTGCCCTTTTGGCGTTCAAAAAAACTCGTTGATTGGCGCCGGACAGTCGTATATCAGAGCGCTCTACCCATGTGTATTGGGGCGTCGCCAAGTGGTAAGGCAGCGGTTTTTGGTACCGCCATTCCTAGGTTCGAATCCTAGCGCCCCAGCCAACATTTGCCAGTTCGAACATTGATTTGCCGAGAGAACTCGAAATAGTGGCCAGTTCCGCCCCATTTCTCGCATTCACCGCCACTATCGCAACGGCCATTTCGGGCGAATTCCCCCCAAACCTTTCAAAATCCCCGCCATTGTCTCACTTGCGAAGTTTTCGTGGTGACGTTTCCAAAAATGCCGCCTGAAAGCCTGTTTTGAGCGCAAAAACAGGTCGGCATTTTGAGGGGAATCTTCTGAATGCGAGAGACAGAGCCACCGAAGGATGGATTTGCACCCTACCGAAACAGGTCAATAACAGGCTGATAACAGGTGCCGAAACAGGTTAAAAATAGGATGGCGATCAGGGCGCTAACTGGCCTGCTACTGGAACTTTAAAACTTGCTTCTGGCGATGCCACTCAATTGGCAGGTTTGCAGTCAGATGTTGCAACTGCATGGTCGCCGGTTGTGTGCCGGTAAGAATGCTCGCGATAATATCAGGCGCCAGCAGCATCAAATTCACAATGCGTGAAACATACGTCCTAGCTCGCCCCTCCTGCTCAGCCAAATCGCTGATCGTGATCTGTCCATCATCCAGCTGCCGGTTCCAGCGATAAGACTTCACCAACGCATTCACCAGCACCGGATTATAATTGGACTTCTTGAACGCCCGAATCGGCTTTCCCTCTGCATCGAGTGCTATCTGGCTGCGCCCATACAGCTCAAACCGCGCAGCAATCGTGATCTCAAGATAGCCCTCGCCCTGCACCACAGTAGGCTGATAGGTTTTGTCGACAAGCTCAAGCGGAGTGATGCTCCCCGCCTCAATATCTTTCAGCGCTGCCTGAATACCTGCATGGCTCAGCCGCACGGTAAGCTGATCCCTGCTGATACTAATACGCTCGATAATCTGCCGCACAATATGCTGACGCTTCATGTCCGACAAATGAACCCAGTCCGACCACAGCACCTCCCACCGATGCTGCGCCTCTTCCTCAATTAGATTGTTACCATTCAATGCCCAGCATGCCCGCCAATGCTTCGACTCGCGCGACAGCAGCCGGATTGTGTCCGTCACCAGTGACTCAAGGTCGACCGCCTTGATGCGATGCTGCGTTTTCTTTTCAATATAGTAGCGATGCCGAACCGCCCCGCTGGTGGAGTAGGTCGGCGTGTACGCATAGCCCGCTGGTGAGAAGCATTTGCCCATTAGCAGTGCACCGTGCTTCGCATTCCGTTTTACGCGATGCTCCTGCCCAGCCTTCAGTACGTTTTGAACCCGATCCCACAGCTCCACAGAGATAATCGGCTGGTGCTGCCCGTCATAGCTCTTATCCTTATGAGTAATGCGGCCGATATAGAGCTGGTTATTGAGGATTTTATAAAGCGCCTGATACAGGAATGGCTGGCCACCACTCTCAACGCCATGGCGGTTCATCCAGCGCTTATTGCGATCCCCACGCCCATTGAGGAACTCAGCTAGTTTGTAGGCCGATTGCATTTCAAGGTAGCGCTCGAAGATCTCGTTCACCAGCAGCGCCTCTTTCGGATTCACCACCAACTTGCGGTGTTCGATATCATACCCCAGCGGCGGGTGGCCGCCCATCCACATGCCCTTCTGCTTCGAGGCTGCAACCTTATCCCGCACGCGCTCACCGATCACCTCTCGTTCGAACTGCGCAAAGCTGAGCAGGATGTTGAGCGTCAGCCGCCCCATGGATGTCGTGGTATTAAATTGCTGCGTGATAGACACGAACGACACCTGATGAGCATCGAACACATTCACCATCTGCGCAAAATCGTTCAGCGAGCGTGAAAGTCGGTCTACTTTATAAACGACGATGACATCGACCTTCCCGGCTTTGATATCCGCCATCAGTGCCTGCAGCGCGGGGCGCTCCATATTACCGCCGGTATAACCCCCATCGTCATAGGCGGTGGGAATCAGCTTCCATCCCTCATGCATCTGGCTTTTGATATAAGACTCGCACGCTTCGCGCTGAGCCTCGAGCGAATTGAATTCCTTGTCTAACCCTTCCTCGGTCGATTTGCGGGTGTAGATGGCGCAGCGAATGGGTTTATTGTTCATCGGCGCCTCGCAGCAAGCCAAAGAATTTCGGGCCGGAGGTTCGGCTGCCCATCAGCTCCGTCGCAATCGCCGTCAGGCTCTTATAGCGCTTGCCCTTAAACTCGAATCCATCCTCCAGCACCGCAACATGGATGCGCTCGCCTTTGTATTCGCGCATCAACCTCGTGCCGGGCACCACCTGTACCTGCTCGCGCACGGTTTCCTGACCATCCTCCGCCAGCCGCTTCAGTTTGTTTTTGATGGTCTTCGATAACCCACCATAGGCCCGCGCCTGAATCTGATATGCGATGCGCCGCACCATGTAATCGCGCTGGAAACGCACCGGGTCGTTATCGAAATATTTTCGCCATTGCGGCTTAAGCTCTTCCATCGTCAGAAGCTCTAGCGCCGCCAGCTTCGAAGTCACTTTTGCATCCATAGGCACCTCCTGCCACCAGCAATGCTTGCCGTGCGGCGGAAGTCGACCGGAATGATGGGGGATTTTAGAAGTCATAACCTCCACCAGAGGTGGAGGTTTGTAACGCTTCGCTTGGACCACTAGAAGTGGTTTTGTTATGTTAGAC
>JALHRI010000043.1 GCA_022841525.1 Alphaproteobacteria bacterium
GCATCCTCAGAAAGAGGAAACATCGGCACCTGCTCCTGCCATACGCTAGTTCTTGTAAGAATTCCCATTGACGAGTGGCCAAGCAGCGCATAATGCGGTGCATACGTCTCATTTTAGCTTATTTGCTCCCGCACATTCTATGCCTCTGATTCTTGTTCTTTTTTCTTTTCTGCTGGCCACAGCGGCGTTTGCCGAAGAGCCTGCTGCCCTCAAACTCAAAACCATCGGTTGGGTAGAAAATGTGCAGATTCATGATGTGGGTCTGGCCTTACGCGCCAAGCTGGATACGGGGGCGAAAACCTCGTCGCTGGATGCTAAAATCCTGACCACCAAACGTAACGAAAGCCCGCCTGCGGGCTACAGCGAAGATACGATTATTTTCAGCGTGACTGGCGGTAAGGAAAAAAAGTCGCACGTGTTTGAGCGCGACGTGCTGCGCTATGTGCTGATTAAGCAAAAAGGCGGTGGCCATATCCGTCGTCCGGTGGTGATGATGAGGTTCTGCATCGCTGGCAGGCTCACCGAGGAAGAAGTGAACCTGGCCGAGCGCGATAATTTCATTTACCCCGTGCTGATTGGCCGCAATATGATGCAGCACGCCAGGCTGGTGATTGATGCCTCGCGCACCTATATCTCGCGGCCGGCGTGCAAAAAATCTGAAGAAGTTTCACACGTTTCCCTCGCGTATTAACGAAAGAAAGTGACCTTATGCGCAGCACACGGGTTTGGTTTTTAGCGGCGATCTTCAGCATTATCGGGCTTTCGATCATGCTGTATAAGCATCTGGTGCTGGAATTCCCGCTCTCGCCGCATAACACCTACAATAGCTGGTATCTGGAAGCGCGGGTGGATGTGATCTCGCGCAATCCCTGGCGGGCGGGCGATAAGCCGCTGCTGCTGACCATGCAGATGCCGCACCCTTCCGCGCGCTTTGCGGTGGTGGATGAAAATATTGTCGCCTCGGGATTTGGCCACGAGAGCAGCGAAAGCGATAGCAGCGCGAACCGTGTGGAGGTCTTTTCCAAACGTAAAATCGATGCCCGCGAAACGATTTTCTACCGCGCGACTGTCTATGAACTCGATTCCCCCGCCAAGCGCAAACTAGAAGCGCCACCATCACCTTCATCGCCGTATGCGAAAGAAAATCGCCCCAAGCTTGCCGAGGGTGAAAAAGAAGCGCCGGTTTACGTTGCGGTGGATTCGCTCATCGAGGAAGCCAAAGAAAAATCGGCTTCCGATAAAACTTTCGTCCGCGAGATTTATAAGCTCAGCCGCAGTGATACCGATGACCGTGTGCAGCTGATTCGTGATACGGTGAATGTTAATATGGCGCCCGCGGAGCTTGCGGCGCTGCTGCTGGAAGCGGCAGGCACGCCCACCCGCACGGCTCACGGCATCAAGCTCTCGACCGATCAACGCAAAGCACCGTTTGTCAAATGGCTGGAAGTCCATCATGGCGGCGGCTGGCTGGCGATTGATCCGGAATCGCACCGCTTTGGCCTGAAGGATAAATACATCGTCTGGTGGTACGGTGACGCACCGTTCTTCAGCGCTGAAGGGAATGTGCGCGCAGAAACCAGCGTCTCGGTGCGTAAAATTACCAACGATGCCCTGACACGGGCGATCTGGAAATCCGGCCAGCTGGCGGATGTGCTGCTGACCTTCTCCTTTTACAATCTGCCGATTGATAGCCAGATCGTGTTTCAAGTGCTGCTGATGATTCCGCTAGGCGGTCTGGTGCTTGCCTTCTTACGCCAGATTGTTGGCATTAAAACCTTCGGCACCTTCATGCCGGTGCTGATTGCGCTGGCGTTTCGTGAAACCGGCCTGATCTCCGGCCTCATCTTATTTGTGGTGGTGGTGGCGATTGGTCTGCTGATCCGCAATTATTTTGATCACTTAAAATTGCTACTCGTGCCGCGCCTGGCCTCGGTGCTGACCGTGGTGGTGATTTTGCTGTCTTTCATTGCGATGATTGCCAACCAGCTGGGTTTAACGCTGGGGCTTTCCATCGCCCTGTTCCCAATTGTGATTTTAACCATGACCATTGAGCGCATGACGCTGATGTGGGAAGAATACGGGCCGGAGAAAGCCTTGCAAACCGGCGCGCAGAGTCTGTTTGCAGCGGTGATTGCCTATTTTGCAATGAACTCAGAAAGCATCAGCCACCTTATTTTCTCCTTCCCTGAGCTGCTGCTCGTCGTGCTGTCGCTGACGCTGCTGATGGGGCGCTATAACCACTACAAGCTCACCGAATATATTCGCTTCAGGCAGTTGCAAAAATCGCTCGCGGCGCTTGAGAAATCTGAGCAGGAAAAGGCAGGCTCGTGATGCTTGCGGGCATGTTCGAGGGGCTGTCGAAATATAAAATCATGGGCATTAACGCCCGTAACCGCGATTATATTTTCGAGCAGAACAAGCGCCGCAACTATCCGCTGGTGGACGATAAACTGCTCACCAAAAAACTCGCTATGGATGCTGGTATTCAGGTGCCCGAACTCTACGGCGTGATTGAATTTTTTAATCAGTCCAACAAGCTCATCGAGATCGTGGCGCCGCATACCAGTTTTGTGATCAAGCCATGCCGCGGTTCAGGCGGTGACGGCATTACCATCATCGACGATGTGATCGGCACGAGTTTTGTCAAAACCAGCGGCGATATTATCTCGGCCAGTGACATGCAATATTACCTCACCAACATCTTAGGCGGCATGTATTCGATGACCGGCTCTTCCGACCGCGCGATTTTGGAATATGTGGTCAAGTTCGATCCGATCTTCAAGGAAATCACCTACCGCGGCGTGCCGGATATTCGCATCATCGTCTATAAAGGCATTCCGATGATGGCGATGCTGCGCCTGCCCACCCGTAAATCCGATGGCAAAGCCAATCTGCACAAAGGTGGCATTGGTGCGGGCATCGTGATGCATAGCGGGGTCACGATGTACGGGGTGCAGGGCAACACCTTCATTAACGAGCACCCAGAGACGCGCAAATTACTTGCCGGACGGCAGATTCCGCGCTGGCCGTTTCTGCTCGAGATGGCCTCGAAATTTTACGATATTACCGGGTTGGGATATGTGGGGGTCGATATCGTGCTTGATAAAGACAAGGGGCCAATGGTGCTGGAAGCCAATGCCCGCCCGGGCATCTCGATTCAGGTTGCCAATCGCTGCGGTCTGAAAACCCGTACCGATATTATCGACGCCCACGATGTTTCGGGATATTCCCTAAGCCAGCGTATCGATTTTGCGCTCAATGCGTTTAAGTAGTGCTCTCTCTGCGCTGACGCGCCGCCTTTAGTGAACCCTAAAAATACGGGTCTTCGTGCATCAGGTAATTCTGCACATAGTCACGCACGCCTTCTTCCAGTGAGGTGAAGGGCTTGCTGTAACCCGCCGCCCGCAGGCGCTGCATATTGGCCTGCGTAAAATACTGGTATTTGCTTTTCAGCTCCTCGGGCATATCCATAAAGGTGATGCGTGTTTCAAGGTTCAGTGCAGAAAATACCGCGCGCGCCAGATCGGCAAAGCTGCGCGCCTGACCGGTGCCTATATTAAACAGACCGCAGACTTTCGGACTCTCTAGCAGCCAGCGCACCACATCGACACAGTCGCGGACATAGATGAAATCGCGCAGCTGCTCGCCGTCTTTATACTGCGGATTATCGGACTTGAACAAATGCACCGGGCGGCCATGTTTGGCGTGCGGAAAAATCTGATTCGCGACCGATTTCTGATTGCCCTTATGGTACTCATTCGCGCCGTAGACATTGAAGAATTTGAGGCCCACCCATTGCGGCGGGGTTTTTTGCCCGCGCGCAACCGCAATCGCCACGAACTGATCGAAAATATGTTTGCTCCAGCCATACGGATTGAGCGGGCGGAATTTGGCCAAGGTGGCAAGCTCGTGCCCGTCATCGAAGCCTGCCTCGCCGTTGCCGTAGGTCGCCGCCGATGAGGCATAGATAAAGCGCACGCCGTGCTCTGCACACCAGTCCCACAGCGCTTTGGAGAGCGCGAAATTATTTTCCAAAATTAAATCGACATTGGTTTCGGTGGTCGAAGACACTGCGCCCATATGGATGATGGCTTCCAGCTCATGGCCATGATCTTGCAGCCAGAAAAACGTATCATCGGGCGAGACAAACTCAAAAATCTGGTGATGGCTGAGATTGCGCCATTTATCATCGGAGCCGAAATGATCGCTCACCGCGATAGGGTGCGTGCCGGAGTCTGCGAGTGTTCCTGCAATATGCGAACCAATAAACCCCGCACCACCGGTCACCAAAATACGTTTCATAAGCCTGCTCCTACCGCTTTATAGTTTAGCTTTTATGGCCGCCGCGCAAAGCAAAATATGCTGAAAATCCGCCTGCCATGAAGCATTGCTTGCGATGCGTTGCGTTTAGCACGCGAATGGCTATGCGAAAACTGCAAGGCTGCCTTCAACTATATGCAGGCGTTTTGTCATCATATTGTCATATAGTGCCGCTACCCACCCATGCGAAACAAAGGTCATAGGGGTTTTTATGAAAACACTACATGCCAGCCGCGTTCGTGAGTCACAAACAGCGCCCGGCAAGACGGTAGATAACATTTTAAGCGAGGTATGGAAGGCTTCCCGAAAGCGTAGGGCTGCCACTTCTGATGCAACAATAATAGTTAGTCCCAGAGGGACACTGAACCCCGACAATCGTTCTGACGATACGATTACCTGCTCTCACGGCTACATTGATTTTGGTGGCATGGGTCTGCGGGAATCTACCATACGTCATCTTGCTGTAGAGTGCGGCATGGAGAAATATCTGAAACTCCAAGAGAGTACAGATAAAACACCGGGACTGAATCTTAGGTTGATCAGAAAAGAGTCACAGCAATTTTTCACCGATGCAGATGATCAAACGCCCTTAGGAACGGAGGTTAAGATCAAACGACCTGATGCTGCAACCAAAGAATATCATGGAGCGATTTTCCGGTTTATGGGCGAATTAGAACGCCTTCAGCAAGGCCTGCAGGACATTGCAGAGGGAAAACAGCCGCAAATATCATCACGCGGGCGGTGAGAACAAGTCGGTGCCCAGCGCCAAGGGCGCAAGGGTGAAGGTGATGAGCACAATCACGATCAGGCTGATGATATCGACTAGAAAGCCTTTTCTTAGCATCATCCGCGTGCTGACGTAGCCGGTGCCGTAAGCCAGCGCATTGGCTGCCGAAGCCCCCGGCAGCATGAAGCCGCAGCTGGCCGCCAGCGTGGCAGGTAGTAAAAAGAGCAGCGGGTGAACCTGCAGGCTTTCTGCCAGCACCGATAAAATCGGCAGAAAAACGCTGATGGTGGCCACATTGCTCATCATTTCCGAGGCGGCGATAATCAGCGCAACGATGGTGATCACGATCAGTAGTGGTGGCACGCCGTGCAGTGCTTCAAGCTGGGTGCCCAGCCAGCCGGTAAAGCCGGTGGCTACCATCGCTGCCGACAATGCCAGCGAGCCGCCAAAGAAAATCAGCACGCCCCACGGCACTTTTTGTGCATCGTTCCATTCGAGGGCGAAGATGCCGAGCTTGCGGTCCACCGGCGTGATAAAAAGCGCCAGACCTGCCGCGATGGCCACGACGGTATCGTCCATCAGCCAGCCGGTTGCTGCACTGATTGCATCGCCAAAAAGCCAACCACTCACCGCGAGAAGAAAAATCATCAGCGTGCGTTTTTCGCCCGCACTCATCGGTCCGAGTTTGCGCATTTCATCTTGCATCAGCGTGCGAAAGGTGGGGCTGAGTGTGCGCGTGCGCACATCGCTGCGCGTAAGCAACCACCAGCTGGCGGCACCGATGAGTAAGGTGGTAGGAATGCCAAACATCATCCAGCGGCCTAAATCGAGCGTGATTGCGTAGTGGGTTTGCATGTGCCCATACAGCAGCGCGTTGGTCGGCGTGCCGATAAAGCTCGATAAGCCGCCAATGGCCGCACTATACGCGATGCCCAGCGCCATGGCGCGTGCCGTGCTGCCCCGCCCGCTGCTGTGGGTTTCGACCATGGCAGCAAGCGACATCGCAATCGGCAACATTAAAATGACGGTAGCGGTATTGCTGATCCACATCGCTAAAAAACCAGTCGCCAGCATTAATCCGCCAAGAAGTGCTGAGGCTGAAAATGCGCAGCTGCGCGCCACCAGATAGGCCAGCCGAAGATGCAGCTTCCATTTTTGCATCGCGACAGAAAGCAAAAATCCGCCGAGAAACAGAAAAATAATCGGATTGCCGAAATGGGCGGAAACGTCGCGCAGCGGCAGGGTGCCGGATGCCGGCAGGATAATCAGCGGAATCAGCGCCGTGACGGCCAGTGGCAGGGTTTCCGTTACCCACCAGGTCACCATCACTAGCGCCATGCAGGATACCAGCCACGCCTCGCGCGGCATGCCGGCAGGCGGGCTCAGCTGCCACAGCGCCAATGCTGCAAGCGGCGCCAGCAGCAACAGCGCGTAGCGAAGGCTAAGCGACGGCGCCGGATCATCGACAGAGGGAAGGATTACAGGGTCATTCATAAGGCAGCACAGATTGCGCAGATGCGCGCAGCAAGTCAAACGCGGGTGCTGCAGTGCAAAATGCTAGGCAGCACGGATACGAGATGCTAGGCAGCACGGATACGAGATGCTAGGCAAGCAGCATGAATCCAGCTTCCAGCGAACATATTCCCACCAGCGCGATATTAGAGCGCGTTGCTGCCAATGCGGGCGGCGATTACACGATTGATTGCTTGCGCGAAGATTTAGGATCCGCTGCGCTGGGTCTTGGTCTGCTGATTTTTGCGCTGCCGAATATCGTGCCGTTTCCGATGCCGGGGGTATCGGCGATTACGGCGCTACCGATGCTGTTTTTCTCGCTGCAGATGGCGGCGATGCGGCGCACGCTGTGGTTGCCGAATTTCATCGCGCGCACGCAGCTCGGCGGCGAGCGCTTTGTGCGTATGATCACCTACATCATCCCCTGGGTGAGACGTTTTGAGCGCTTATGCAAACCGCGACTGCATCGCCTGGCATCGCCCACCAGCTGCGCGTTGAGTGGGCTTATCATCAGCATATTGGCGTTGATGATCGCGCTGCCGATACCGTTTGGTAATCTGGTGCCCGCACTTGCGGTATGTGTGTTGTGTCTGGCGGTGATCGAGCATGACGGCGTGTGTATGCTGATCGGCTGGATCATGACATTGCTCGCCTGCATCTATTTATACGGGCTGTTGTCGCTGTATTTCTGGGCGGTGATTACCACGGTGGAAATGGCTACCGGTGTCGATTTATCGAGTAATTTGCGCTAGCTCATCTGCTGCATATGTTCCGCGCGCGGGATGGTGATGCGCACGCGCAGACCGCACACCGCGCCGACATCGCTAATGATATTCGACAGCGTGATTTCGCCACCCATGCGCTGAATGTTATCGCGCGCAATCGCCAGCCCAAGACCCACACCGCCGGTTTTGCTGTTACGTGAATTCTCCAGGCGGGTGAAGGGTTTGAAGGCTTCGGCCATAAAGGCTTCGGGAATGCCTGAGCCTTCATCGCTGATTTCGATCACATAATTTGCGGCAATTTCTTCCGCGCGCAGATGTGCGCATTTGCCGTAGCGCAGGGCATTATCAATCACGTTTTGCAGGCTGCGCAGTAGCGCTTGCCGGCGCACCTGCATCAGCAACCGCTTTTGTGGCAGCGTGAGCGAAATTTCCGCACCGCTGCGGCGGTAATTTTCCACCATCGCGTGCAGCTCTGCAGGCACATCGACCTGTGAGAGCTGTTCGTCTGCCTCGGCGCGGGCGAAACTTAAATACTCATCGATCATGTGCCGCATCTCTTTAATATCGGCACTTAAGGAGGTTTTGCTTTTCTCGTCCATACTGCTCATTTCAATCTCAAGCATCATGCGCGTGAGCGGCGTGCGCAGATCGTGCGAGATGCCCGCCAACATCTCGGTACGGCTTTGCACCTGACGCGAAATGCGCTCGGCCATCACCACAAAGGCGCGGCCTGCGCGGCGCACTTCGCTGGCACCGCGCGGCGAAAAACGCTCGACCTCGCGGCCGAGGCCAAACTGCTCAGCCGCGCGGGCGAGCTGCACAATCGGGCGGATTTGTGAGCGTAGAAACAGCGTTGCAATCACCGTCAGCAGCAGCGAGGATGCCACCATCCAGATCACAAACAGATAGGTGGTGGAACTGGCTACGCGCTTGCGCGGCACGCTGATGCGCAGCATGCCTTCTTCCAGCGCGAAGGTAACGCGGATAAAATCATTATCGCCGCGCGTAATCATGAACGGCTGCGAGACAGTCCGCTCAATTTGTTCGTACAGCACTTTAAATTCGTCGCGGCCACGGCCGGATTCGACCACGGCGCCAGAGCTGCCTTGCTCAAGCTTCATGCGCATGTTGATGGTGTGTGCGAGGCGCTTAGAGTGGCTGAGTGCGGCTTCCGGCGACTCCCCTTCCTCGCGCCGGCGCTCATATTCGCCAAGCAGCAAATCCACATCCAGCGAGGTGGCGAATGCCAGATTGCGCACCACCGAATCCCAGTGGCGTTCGTAAAAAACAATCAGCACCACAAATTGCAGCACCACCATGGGCACCAGCATGATGAGCATGGCGCGGGCAAACAGGCTTTTGGGCATGAAGGCTTTGAGGCGGCGCGCGTAGGGCAGGTTTACATGCATATCGCCTCGCCGTGCAGCTGGTAACCTGCGTTACGCAATGTTTGTAAGTACACGGGTTGCGCCGGCACGGCCTCAATTTTTTTGCGCAAGCGGTTAATCAGCACATCGATCGAGCGGGCATTGGTGACATCGCCAAGCAGCGCGGCGAGCTTCTCGCGCGAGAGCGGCTGGCCAAGATGCGATGCGAAATGAAATAAACATTCCTGCTCGTTACCGGTGAGGTACACCGGCTCGCCTTCATGGGTGAGGCGGCGGGTTTCGATATCGAATAAATACGGGCCAAAGCGCACGTAGGTTGGCGTTTTAGCCGCCAGTACCGGCGTGCGTTTGATGAGGTTCTGCAGACGCAGTAACAGCTCGCGCGGGGCAAAGGGCTTGGCCATATAATCGGCCACCCCTGCCTCAAGGCCGCTAATGCGGTCTTCGCTTTCGCCCAGCGCAGTGAGCATCAGCACCGGCATCTGCCCAATGGTGCTGTGTGCGCGCTGCATGAACGCAAGGCCGGTTTCAACGGGCATCATCACGTCTAAAATCATGGCATCAAACACGCACAGATCGAGCAGGTCTTCGGCCTGCGCGCTGCTTGCGGCTGCGGTGATGGCATAGCCCTGATCCGATAGATACTGCGTGAGCAGTTCGCGCAGGCGGTCATCATCATCCACCACTAAAATGTGGGGCGTATCGATGCTTGCTGGGTGAGCGCTTGCGGGAAGGTTCATGGCTTGCGTAGTAGCACGATGAGCACGCCTTCGCCACCCTCACGTGCGGGGGCGTGGGCGAGAGCTTTAATCTGCGGGCGAAGGGCAGGGGTTTCCAGCCAGTGCACGACTGCGCGGCGCAGCACCCCGCCGCTGCGCGTACCCTTGCCGGTAATCAGCCGGATGGTGTTTAGCCCCAGCACCTCAGCCTGCGCTAAAAACGCGGTGAGAGCGCGGTGAGCCTGCTGCTGATTCATGTCATGCAGATCAAGCGTGGCATTCGCGCGCGATGCCTCGCGCAGCCGCTTAAGCGCTGCCGCTGCGCCCAGTGCGGAAAGTTCCGTCACCATCAGCGGTGCGTTACTTGCAGATTTTTTGACCGATTTTTTAGGCGTGGATGCGCGGGTGCTATTTTGCGCTTCAGTAGGGATTGCAGGCGCGCGCGCATCACCTGACGGCGGGCATGTACCGTCATCGCCCTGCGCTTGATAGTTGGTATCGGCAGCGGTTTCTTTTCGCCACTGACTCAGTTCTTCCTCGCTTGGGAGGCGAGGTTTTACCACACTACTTCCCCAGCAGCTTTTTCATCGTTTGCCCCATATGTCCGGGGTTTTCGGTGATGGTAAAACCAGCTGAGCGCATGGCCTCCAACTTTTCTTCCGCGCCGCCGGAACCGCCCGATACAATGGCGCCCGCATGACCCATGCGCCGACCCGGAGGGGCGGTGCGCCCGGCAATAAAGCCCACAATCGGCTTTTTCTTTTTGGCGGATTTATAAAATGCAGCGGCTTCTTCTTCCGCGCTGCCGCCAATTTCGCCGATCATGATGATGGCATCGGTTTCATCATCGGCTAAAAACAGCTCCAGCACATCGGTAAAATTGGTGCCGTTGACCGGATCGCCGCCAATGCCGACACAGGTCGATTGACCAAGCCCTACGGCGGATGTTTGACCTACCGCTTCATAGGTCAGCGTGCCAGAGCGCGAGAGAATACCAATGCGCCCTTTTTTGTGAATATGGCCAGGCATAATGCCGATTTTGCATTCCTCCGGCGTGATCACGCCCGGGCAGTTTGGCCCCACCAGACGGGTTTTGCTGCCAGAAAGCGCGCGCTTTACCTTCACCATATCGAGCACGGGAATGCCCTCGGTGATACAAATGGCGAGTTCAATTTCCGCATCAATCGCTTCCAAAATCGCATCGGCAGCGAAACGTGGCGGTACGTAAATCACGCTTGCGTTCGCGCCGGTTTTCGCTCGCGCTTCGTGCACGGTGTTAAATACCGGCAGGTCGAGATGCTTGGTGCCGCCTTTGCCTGGCGTCACGCCGCCGACCATGGCGGTGCCATAAGCAATCGCCTGCTCAGAGTGATACGTGCCCTCGCGGCCAGTAAAACCCTGGCAGATGACTTTGGTGTTTTTGTTGATAAGAATGCTCATATTTTTCTCCTAGAGTTCGGAGTTCGGAGTTCGGAGTTCAGGAAATGATCATCACTGACCACCGAACTCCGACCACTGAACCATGTTACGCTGCCTTCGCGCTTTTGACGGCGGTGGTGATTTTTTCTGCCGCATCGGCCAAATGATCGGCGGTGATAATCGGCAGGCCGGAGGTGGCGAGCATTTTCTTGCCCAGCTCGACGTTGGTGCCTTCCAAACGCACGACCAGCGGCACGGAAAGCGAGACTTCTTTCGCGGCAGAAATCACGCCTTCGGCAATGATATCGCAGCGCATAATGCCGCCGAAAATATTCACCAAAATACCTTCGACGTTGGGGTCAGAAAGAATCAGCTTAAACGCTTCGGTCACTTTTTCTTTGTTGGCACCACCGCCTACATCGAGGAAGTTTGCAGGCTCGCCGCCGTAAAGCTTGATGATATCCATCGTCGCCATCGCAAGGCCGGCACCGTTGACCATACAGCCAATGTTGCCGTCCATTTTTACGTAACTCAGGCCGAATTTCGATGCCTGACGCTCCAGCGGATCTTCTTCGTCCTCATCGCGCATTTCTAGAATTTCCGGCTGGCGGAACAGCGCGTTGTCATCGAAATTAATTTTCGCATCCAGCGCGATTAACTTGTTTTGCTTGGTGATCACCAGCGGGTTGATTTCCACCTGGTTGGCATCCGTCGCCAAAAACGCGCGGTAAATGCCTTCCACCATTTTGTTAAACTCGCTGTGCAGTTCCGCGGGCAGCTTCAGCCCAAACGCCAGCTGACGCACGTGATGTTGCTGCAGACCGGCTGCAGGGTCTACCGATACGGTAATAATTTTCTCCGGCGTTTTGTGCGCCACGTCTTCAATGTTGACGCCGCCTTCGGTCGAGGCCATGAAGCTGACCGAGCTGGTCGTGCGGTCAAGCACGGCGGAAAAATACAACTCCGAGCCAATGTCCGAGCCTTCTTCAATATAGACGCGCTTGACTTCCTTGCCCTCGGGGCCGGTTTGGTGCGTTACCAGCGTCATGCCGAGCATTTCTTTGGTGAGGCGCTTGACCTCATCGAGCGATTTGGCGAGTTTCACGCCACCTGCTTTACCGCGCCCACCGGCGTGAATTTGCGCTTTCACCACCCACAACGCGCCGCCTAAGCTTTGCGCCACGGTTTCTGCCTCAGCGGGCGTGTAGGCCACACCGCCGCGCGGCACCGCCACACCATATTTGGAAAGCACGGCCTTGGCCTGATATTCGTGGATGTTCATAATGTTCTCCTAGAGTTCGGAGTCCGGAGTCCGGAGTTCGGTAAAGTTCATCGCTGAACTCTGAACTCCGACCACTGAACTCTGTTAAGCCGCTTTTTTACCTAAACTGATGCCGCTGCAGAGTTCGCGCACGGCGTTTACGGAATGGTCGAATTGTTTTTTCTGCTCTGGCGGCAGGGCGATTTCCACGACGCGCTCGACGCCGCCTGCGCCAATAATGCACGGCACGCCGACATAGAGATCTTTCACGCCATATTCGCCGGTCAGGTGCGCCGCGCACGGCAGTAATTGTTTGCGATCGTACAAATAGGCAGAAGCCATTTCGATGGCCGCCGTAGCCGGCGCGTAATAGGCCGAGCCGGTTTTCAGCAGGCCCACAATTTCCGCCCCGCCATCGCGCGTGCGTTGTTCAATCGCCGCAATTTTTTCCGGCGTCGATTTGCCCATTTTAATCAGATCCGGCACCGGAATGCCTGCAACGGTGGAGTAATACGTCACCGGCACCATCGTATCGCCGTGGCCGCCAAGTACGAAGGTGGTGACGTCGCGCTTGGAGGCGCCAAATTCCTCGGCAATGAAATGCGAGAAACGCGCCGAATCCAGCACGCCTGCCATGCCCACCACTTTGCTTGGCGCAAAGCCGGTGACCTGCTGCATGACCCACACCATCGCATCGAGCGGGTTGGTGATGACAATGACGAATGCATTCGGGCAATATTTTTTCAAGTTCTCACCCACCGTGGTGATAATGCCGGTGTTGGTGTTGACCAGATCGTCGCGGCTCATGCCCGGTTTGCGGGCGATACCGGCGGTGACAATCACCACATCGGCGCCTGTAACATCGGCGTAATCGTTGGTGCCTTTGACGCTGACGTCGCAGCGTTCCACCGCCATGGCCTGCGAAATATCGAGCGCTTTGCCCTGAGGCAGGCCTTCGACCACATCGAACAAGACCACATCACCGAGTTCTTTGAGTGCGGCTAAATGTGCAAGCGTGCCACCAATGTTCCCGCCGCCAATAAGGGCGATTTTTTTGCGTTGTGCCATGAGATGCTCCTGAGGTTAAAGCGTATGGTTATTGCACATGGATATTAAGAAAGTCTTAAACCACAGCGCGAGCATGCTTGCAAGACTACTCGCGTATGCGGTGGATGAAATTTGCGTCACGAATTAGGGTTTGTTGCTATAGAGATGTTGCGGCGCAGGGAAGCTGCGGCTGCGCACGTCATCTGCGTAGCGGCCTGCCGCGTCGGCGATGGTTTCGCTTAGGTTCGCATAGCGTTTGACGAATTTTGCCGTGCGCGGCGTGATGCCCAGCATATCATCCACCACGAGTACCTGACCATCGCAGGCGGCGCTGCCCCCAATGCCAATGGTGGGGATGCTGAGCGCTTGCGTGATCCGTTTGGCGAGCGGTTCCATCACACCTTCGATGACCAGCGCGAATGCGCCGGCTTCTTCCAGCGCTTTGGCATCGGCAAAAATCATATCTGCATCATCCTGCGTTTTGCCCTGGGCTTTATAGCCGCCGAGCGTGTGCACCGATTGCGGCAGCAGCCCGACATGCCCCATCACCGCGATTCCCCGCGTGCTGAGCATGCGCACCGTTTCTGCCATCACCGCGCCGCCCTCGATTTTCACGGCCTGCGCGCCGGTTTCTTTCAGCACGCGCGCGGCGTTTTCAAAGGCCTGCTTCGGCGATGCCTGGTAACTTCCAAACGGCATATCGATGACGACCAGCGCTTGCTTCGAGCCGCGCACGACGGCTGCGCCGTGGGCGATCATCATCTCGAGCGTGACGGGCAGGGTGGAATCAAACCCGTAGACCACCATGCCGAGCGAATCGCCAACCAGTAGCACGTCGCAGTGCGCATCGAGCAGGCTGGCCACCTGCGCGCTATAGGCGGTGAGCACGACCATCGGCGTTTCGCCCTTATGGGCAAGTAGCGAGGAAGCGGTGCGGCGTTTGATTTCAGCGTGATGTGACATGATGCGTGCGTGCCTTACCTTAAGGTGCAGTGGGTGATTCATTTTCTTTGGCAAGCCCTTCGCTGTGTGCGATCAGCGCCTCCAGCCGTGCTTTATCTTTGGGCAGTTGAATGGTGATGACGGTGCCCACCCCCACCTCGCTTTGCAGGGTGAATTTCCCCCCCATCGCTTCGATGAATTTTTTGGCCAGTGGCAGACCCAGTCCGGTGCCTTCAAACTTACGCGCCAGTTTACTATCCACCTGACCAAACGGGGCGAGCACGCGCGGAATGTCTTTGGCGGCAATGCCGATGCCCGAATCGCTGATTTGAATGATCACCTGTTTTTCGACAACATTTTCCCAGAGCTGGGCGCGCACCACGCCGCCTGCACTGGTGAATTTTACGGCATTCGATAACAGATTCAGCAGTACTTGCTTGAGTTTCTTCGCATCCGTGACGGTGATGATCGGTTCCGAAGGCAGTTCTTCCACCAGCGTGATTTGCGCCGCTTCCGCGCGTGGAATTACGTAGCGCATGCTGGTGCGGATCAGTTTATTCATATCCTGCTCGGTCATGTCGAGCTGGAGTTTTCCGGCCTCTGCTTTCGAGAAATCAAGAATGTCATTAATCAGCCCCAAGAGATGTTTGCCGGAGCTGCTAATATCTTCCATGTAGGTATTTTGCTCTTTACTGACGTGACCGACCAGCTGTGATTTGAGCAGATCAGAAAAGCCGATAATGGCATTGAGCGGGGTGCGCAGTTCGTGGCTGACGCTGGTTAAGAATTCGGACTTATCGCGGCTGGACGACTCTGCCGCAGCGGCGGCTTCGGTTAGCGCTGCGTTGGCTTCGTGCTGCTTGGCGATCACTTTTTCAGCGCGGCCGGTGGCTAGTAGCAAAATGAGCGCGAGCAAGAGTACGAGGGCGAGAATGCACAGCCCGGCGACGGTCAGAAAATGGTTCAGCTTTTCCCACTGCGCGGTGATATCGCTATAGACTTCCACCAGCGCTTCGGGCGTGCAGGCTGTAGCGGGTACCAGCGCGCAGTTGGCAATCGTTTGCGGCGTGACGCCTGCGCGCAGAATCGGGATGATCGCCTGCACCACCACACGTGCCGGCGCGCCGGGCGCATCGCTGGTAAGGCTGGCGTCGTGCAAAATGCGGGCAGCGGTTTGGCCGCGCTGAATCCGCTCGACGTCAAATAAGGTGACACGCTGAGCCTCCGGGGTGCGGATATAGGCGGTATTCGAGCCGTAATAGAGTACCCGTACATCGGGGGAAAAAATGGTGATTTTTACCGGACGCTGCGGCTTAAAAAACTCGGCCGAACGTGTGGCAATTTCCTGCATCACCTGCGGGTTCGTGTGTGTGCTTTGTGGATGGCTACGCCAGATGGTCTCGCTGTAGCTTTGCACATTGGCGTGCTGCTGCTCAAGCACGATGCTGAGCAGTTCTGAGGCCAGCAGCCTATTCGACCATACGCCAATGGCCACCGCGCCGAGCAGGGCGATCATCACGGAAATAAAGCCGACATAACGAAAATAGGAAAACATGACGGTCTCTTGTAGCAGCGCACCGCCAGGATGCAACGGCGACTTCCTTTTTACGCCCGCTATAGTGCTTGACAGGGGATGGCAAACTCGTTAGCAAGGCACACCCCAGCGCACGCTAACACGGAAAAAAGCGCAGGGAGCAAGCAAATGAGGCAGTTATGAAACGTACGTACCAACCCAGCAAACTTGTTCGCAAGCGTCGTCACGGCTTTCGTTCGCGCATGGCAACCGTGGGTGGGCGTAAGGTGCTTGCCTCGCGCCGCGCGAAAGGTCGTAAAAGCCTGACCGCCTAAGCCTGCCGGCATGACAGGTTGTGACGCTCACCGTTCACACACTTAAAAAACGCGCCGAGTTTCTTCGCCTAAAATCCGCTAAACCTTTTCACCACCCGCTCTTTACGATGCGCGCGCTGGTTCAGCAACCATCCACTGATCCATCCTCCTGCCGTGTCGGGCTGACGGTCAGCAACTATTGCAGCAAAAAGGCGGTGGAGCGCAACCGCATCAAGCGCCGCTTGCGCGCCGTGGTGCGGCAGGTATGGCCAGATCACGCCCGCGCGGGGTTCGATTACGTGCTGATTGCAAAAATCGGCTGTTTACATGCATCGTACGCCGAGTTGAGAGATGCCTGCATGGCGGCGCTGCGCAAACTATAGTCATTTACCTTAAGAATTTCCTCTGGCTGCAAATCGCTATGTTCTGCGCTTGCCCTGCGCATGTACCAAAACGTACACTTGCGCTGCGGTTCTCGAACCTAACGATTTTCGCTGCAGAGGAAATTCTTAATCTAAACGACTATACACCCCAAACCATAAGTCATAACCTCCACCAGAGGTGGAGGTTTGTAACGCTTCGCTTGGACCACTAGAAGTGGTTTTGTTATGTTAGACTAATAGGGTTGCTTGAACAAGT
>JALHRI010000044.1:0-549 GCA_022841525.1 Alphaproteobacteria bacterium
GCCTTGGATTGATCCTGAACATGCTTCACCACAGCATCGACCGCCTTATCGATACCGCGCTTCAGATCCATTGGGTTCAGGCCAGCGGCAACCGCTTTGCTGCCCTCACGCACGATGGCTTGTGCCAATACGGTCGCGGTGGTGGTGCCATCACCTGCCATATCGGCGGTTTTGGAGGCCACTTCTTTGAGCATCTGCGCGCCCATGTTTTGGAATTTGTTCGAAAGCGTGATTTCTTTAGCAACCGACACGCCATCTTTGGTGATGCGCGGCGAACCAAACGATTTATCCAGCACTACGTTGCGACCTTTGGGGCCCAGGGTCACACGTACCGCGTTAGCTAAAATATCTGCACCTTTGAGAATTTCATCGCGTGCAGTGGTGCCGAAGCGTAATTCTTTACCAGCCATAATCTAATCTCCTATCTAATAATTATGCAGCTTTCTTTTTGGAGGCGGTTTTTTCCACCACACCAATCAGATCGCTTTCTTTGAGAACCAGCAGCTCTTCGCCGTCTAGTTTAATTTCGGTGCCGCCCCATTTGCTGAA
>JALHRI010000044.1:559-16479 GCA_022841525.1 Alphaproteobacteria bacterium
ACCTACTTTCACATCCAGCGGGATGAGCTTACCCGAATCATCGCGGGCACCAGGGCCTACGGCCACGACTTGCCCCTGAATGGGTTTTTCTTTTGCGGTATCGGGAATGATAATCCCACCGCTGGTTTTTTCTTCCTGTTCGAGGCGGCGCACAATCACGCGGTCATGCAGCGGACGTACTGAAGTCATAAACATCTCCATTATTGGGTTGCATACGGCTTGCGGGTTTCCACAAGCTTGAGCCGCATATAGGCGCATTGTGCAGGCTTTCAAGCCCTACGATGGTATTTTTTTGAAATTTTCTTGCTGCGCGCCACAAAATCGCCGAGAAATCAGGGCGTATGAACGCTGCCGAATCCTTTCATCCGCCTGAAAAAAACTGCCTGCTGTGTCCGAGGCTGGCCAGTTTTCGTGACGAAAATAGCCAGCTTTATCCGCATTTTTATAATGGCGCCGTGCCGTCATTTGGTGATTTAAGCGCCAAGGTACTCGTTGTAGGCCTTGCGCCGGGGCTTAAAGGGGCGAATCAGACCGGCAGGCCGTTCACCGGCGATTTTGCCGGCGATGTGCTCTACGCCGCGCTGAAAGCCGCAAGCTTGGCCGAGGGTGATTACGCGCGCCACGCCGCCGATGGCTTTCGGCTGAGAGAGGTACGCATCACCAATGCCGTGCGCTGCGTGCCGCCGCAAAATAAGCCGCTGCCGCAAGAAATTGCTAGCTGCAACGGATTTTTGCGCAGTGAAATGGCAGCGATGCCCAATCTGCAGCATATTTTATCGCTGGGTCGTGTATCGCACGAGGCGGTGCTGAAAGCGGCGGGCTTAAAACCTGCCGCCTACGTATTTGGCCATGGCCGCCAGCATGAGGTGCGTGTGGGAAATCGCACCCTCACGCTGTGGGATAGCTACCATACGTCGCGCTATAATGTGCAGACGAAGCGTTTGAGTCAGGAATCGTTCAATGCGCTAGTTAAATCTATACAACTAAAAATAGAAAATTAATAATTGTATTTTGTGCGTCGCAACTATTATCCATGTAATAATCAATAAATATCATATACCTATATCTATTCAATCCTAAGTTTTAATCCATAAAATCGTAGCAATGCTTAATGTAAAGTTAACGATTTATTGGTATGGTAACCTAGTTATTAAATTAATAATTGGGAGCTGTAGATGTCGAGTGCGTTTAATGTTGGCCAACGATTTGAAGTCATTAGCCCGATGGGGCATCAGGTATTGAGCGAGTTTAATGCGGCGAAACAAAGTTTCGAAGGCTACGTCATCGATAAAAATTCTGGCCTAAAATACGCACTGAGCGATGAAATTTTAGAGGGGATTGAAGCGACCTTGCGTGCAGAATCTTTTGCATCTGGTGCTCCTCAAGAAGCAGACGACTGGACAAAAACACTCCAGGAAATCAAGAATAAACAGGCCATGTACCTACGTAAATTGGTTGGACAGGCAGCCGATTTTCTTGTGATTAAGCCTCAATAGCGCCGTTAATCTTATCTTAAGACATTACGTGATAATGTCATCGAAAGGGAGAAGAACAATGCGCTTTGAATGGAAAACCTCGGCACGACAAACACTGGTCGTCAATGTTAACTCGCTGGGTGAAATCAGTGCTGAACTTTATGGTCAGTCAGGCGATGCCAGACACGTGCCCGCGATCGTACATAGTCATTTGATGCATTGGTGGAAGGCTGAGCAATTGCTGTTGCAGCTTGGCGCAGCCGCAGATGCGCAGCGCGGCGAACTCAGGCAATCTGTGACTTTCCGTCATGTCGCCGAGCCGCAGGGTATCGGGCTGGGCTATGATTTACTTCGCCGCAATACGCAAAATCTGCACAGTATGCACGCGATTCGTGATGTAGCGCTTTCACGCGCGCTCACCGCCGCGGATAAAGCGATGATGACGGATAGCGCACAAGAAAAAACCCCCACCATGATAGCAGGGGTGATTCTGGCACCAGAAGCGCTACTCAGCGCCGCACAGGCAACCCATTAGAGCTAGGCCACGCCTGCGGTTTTAGCGACTTCTGCGGCGAAATCATCCACCGGCTTGTCGATGCCTTCACCGAGCGTGTAGCGTTCGAACGCGGTAAGCGTGATGGATGCACCAGCATCTTTCTCAGCGGCTTTCACCACGTCGGAAATTTTCGTTTTCCCATCCACCACGAAAATCTGCTCCAGCAGCACTACTTCTTCGTAATATTTGCGAATACGGCCTTCGATCATTTTATCGACGACTTCGGCGGGCTTGCCGGAAGCCAAAGCCTGCTCACGTAGTACGGCTTTTTCGCGCTCAAGCTTGCTGGCATC
Source organism: Alphaproteobacteria bacterium (assembly GCA_022841525.1). Classification (GTDB taxonomy): domain Bacteria; phylum Pseudomonadota; class Alphaproteobacteria; order Rickettsiales; family UBA3002; genus JALHRI01. Next base: position 2,884 of record JALHRI010000044.1, read on the forward strand.
GACCTGCTCGCGGTGCAGTGCCTCAGGGCGCGCGGCAGCAACATGCATGGCAATTTGTTTACCGAGGGCTTCAAGCGCCTCGGTTTTACCAGCAGATTCCAGTGCAACCAGCACACCGATTTTTCCCATACCCGGTTTCACGGCAGAGTGCACATAAGTAGCAACCACGCCGCTGGGTACTGAAAGGCTCACCACGCGGCGAAGCGACATGTTTTCACCAATCGTCGCGATGCTATCGGTAATGCGCTCGCTGACGGTTTTGCCGCTGGCGGTTTTACTGGCAAGCAGCGCATCCAGTGACGCGCCTTGGCTGAGTGCTTGCTGGGCGGTTTCAGCTACCAGCTCTTGAAATTGTTCGTTGCGGGCAACGAAATCGGTTTCGGAATTAAGCTCGATCAGCACGGCTTTGTTGCCAGCGCTTGCTGCCGCAACCAGACCCTCAGCCGCTACGCGACCGGACTTTTTCGCTGCCGATGCAAGACCTTTCTTACGCAGCCAGTCGATGGCTTCTTGAACATTGCCGCCGGTTTCATCGAGGGCTTTTTTGCAATCAAGCATTCCTGCGCCGGTAGTTTCACGTAGCTCTTTTACGAGTAAAGCAGACATAGTCTCTCCTTATCAACTTATCTTAAATGGGTGGCGAATGAAGCGATGTTACGCGCTTTTTTTCGCAGACTTTTTGGGGGCTTCCGCTTCCTCAGAACCGTCTGCCTCTTTTTTGCCGCGCGCTTTTTTAGCTTCCTCGGCAAAGGCTTCTTTTTTGGTCGAAGAGGTTACTGGCTTTTTCTTAGCCGCTGCCGGTTTGCCGCCGCGTGCGGGTTTCGCCGCAGCATCTTCCTTCTCAGCAATGTCAAGCGCTGTGGGGTTATCTTTCGCACCGAAATCCGCCGCCGATTCGCCGATACCTTCTTGCAGGCCGTTATAGGCAGCATCCGAGATTAAACGGCAGTAAAGCTTGATAGCGCGGGTCGCATCATCGTTACCCGGAATGGGGTACTCAATGCCTTCTGGCGAGCAGTTCGTATCAATGATCGCAACAATCGGAATGCCCAGCTTTTGCGCTTCTTTGATTGCAAGTTCTTCACGGTTGGTGTCAATCACGAACAGAAGATCAGGAATGCCGCCCATGGTGCGGATACCGCCGAGCGAACGCTCCAGCTTATCGCGCTGACGCTCGAGACCCAGCAATTCTTTCTTGGTCATGCCGCTGTTTTGGTCAGAAAGTACTTCTTCGATTTTTTTCAGCTGACGAATCGAGTTTTGAATCGTCGACCAGTTGGTGAGCATACCGCCCAGCCACCGGCTGTTAACGTAATATTGCCCTGAGCGCTTTGCGGCTTCGGCGATGGAATCGGCAGCCTGGCGCTTGGTGCCTACGAATAAAATGCGGCCATTACGCTGCGATACGTTGCGTATGGCGGTCAGCGCGCGGTGCAGCAGGGGTACGGTTTGTTGAAGATCAATAATGTGAACATCGTTACGCGCCCCATAAATAAATGGCGCCATAATCGGGTTCCAACGCTTGGTTTTGTGGCCAAAATGAACGCCAGCATCAATCAGCTCGCGCATTGAGAAAGCAGGTACAGACATAAAAACTCCTTGTTTCCGGTTATGCCTCTGCGAGTGGACACCGTCAGGTGACCGGGGGCAGGAACGCCGATACTCGCATGTGGTTTTCCCCACCATGGGGAGCGGGGCTTATACCTGCTTTGCTATCAAATGCAAGCGCTGTTATGGCGCAGCGCAGCAAAAGCTTCACGCAATTGTCATACACGTGGCGGGAGCTAGCGAGTAAAATCCTAGGTCGAAGATGTAATGAAGTACACAACACATCGCTATGCGGGGGCAGCAGGCTCGCCGCTAGCTGCGCTTGAATATCAAGCCGGCGAGGGCGGAGCTTTGGTCTATGCGCGTTTTAGCACACAGACTGCACGTGATGACTGGGTGAAGGGATTTTCTAACTCTTCACAGATACTTGCAAAGCCTCAAGAGCAGGGGCAATTCGGGGTCGTTTGCCGCACAACACTTACCGAACAGCAAGTCCTTGAGCGTTTGCAAGAGTTCAAACCGCAAAAACACGCAGAGAAAACCTCGGTCGATCCTTGGGTCGTCCGCAGCTTGCTTGGCTTTGGCGGACAAATCTTACAACTGACTTCCGCTTACATGCGCCCAGGCGGTCACATCGATACAGGAACAAAGGCATTTGCCATCTCCAACCTCGCCGCCAATACCATGAATCTGGTGTATCGTGGGCAGGATGCGCCCGATCCTCATCAATTACGTCATCTAAAGAAGGAAACCAACGCGCTGCTCGTCGATTTTGGTAAATCAAGCACGCTGCCCAATCCACAAGAGACTCAGCTTGATAAACGGCCACCTGAGAATCAAGGCGCATCGCCTCTGCAAAGCGCGAATGATTTTCTCAAGCAGCATTCGGTACGCATTGGCGAGCTTGGCCTGCGCTATTTTGGTGCGTTTTCGCTCGCCTATCCGTATAAACTCTGGAACTGGGATTTTTTCAGCAAGGGTGGTAAGCTCTTTACGCTTAATCCATCGTTTCTACGAGTATTTGCTGGTTTTGGCAGCATTGCCGGAAAAACCGTTTCACTAACTTCCACCGTTCCTGATCCTTATCATCCTGCGTCTAAAACCTGGCTCGATCATGCGCGGGAGAAATATACGTTTCTTACTGGCGGGTTGATGGAAGTCGTTGCCTACAGCGCCTTTGCCTGGGATTGTTTTATGAATACCAATCCTAAAAATCCAGCGCAGGCAAAAAATGGGATTGTCTGGAAAGGCACCACTTACCGCGATTATTTAGGCGGCATAGGCGGCAGCATGTTCGTGCTGGGCTACATCGTGCGTAGCTGGGCACCGTTTGGCAAGCGTCAGGTAGAGATGCCCGAGCTTTACGCGCATATCAGTCAGGGGCTTAGCCAACTTGCGCCCGAGCAACGCGAGGAGGCCTGCGCACGTTTGGCGGCCAAGTTGGAGCAGCATTTTCAGCATGATGCCGCGCATGCGCAGGGGTTTTTGGATTATTATGCGGCCATTCAAAAAGATTTTGCCAAACATCACGAAAAAATACCGTCAGCCACTGTCTCTGCGCCTGAATTAAGGCAAACACACAGCGTGCAGCAGGCGGCGCATCTTGGCCGCATATCCGAGGTGCAGCCCGGAATTTCTGCTGCTTAACGCCAGAAACTGTCACACAATCTTCACATTACCTCTAAGCCGCTATGCTACAATGGAAAGTGGAAAATTGTAGCATGACAACAGATCAACAGCATTCAAAGAAAGCGCCGGAAACTGGCCAGAGCGAAACTGTGTCCGGCAAAAAGCGCAGCTACGAAACGCAGGATAAAACCTCGCTGTACGAGAGCTATCTGTTTGGCGCAGGAACCTATGCAGAGGGTTCTAAAAGAGTTAGCTTAGCAGACACCACGGAAGGACGTCTAAAAATACGTCTGATTTCACGAGGTATTTTTGGTGCGGCAGCCTTTGCGTTAGGTGGGCATTATTGTAATCTTCAACTGAAGGGTTACACGCCAGAAAACTTTTCTTTCACCTTACAATCGCTCAAAAGCAAGCCGTTACAGGCCATTGCGAAAGCGATTGATGCCACGGTTGGCAAAGCCATTCATAGCGGTGTGAGGTTTTTTGCAAAGGGCACGGAGCAACAAAGAGAAGTGATCGCGAATCGGGCGGTGCGTTTTCGCCAAAAATCCTATTATCACGAAACACCCGGACACGATGCTGGCAGAAGTTACGGCGCAGAAATTGTGAATGTGACATTCGACTTTGCCTGCGCATCGGTAGGGGATGCTTCTGCACGTAGTATTATTCAGTTGTTTGATCCTGCACTTGAAAAACCATGGATGAATCATGGTAAAGTTGATCTAGATAAAGGCGCCAAGGCCTTTGGACAGGCGGCGTGGCGCATTTTTTCTAAGAATCAGGGAGAAGATTGGGCGGCCGCGTTTCCTTACGTTTTCCAAATGAAACTACAGCGCAATATGATTGCCAAATGGGCGCCTGGATTCAAGCTCACCTCGGATACGCAAACTAACAGTGCGAATGCCATTATTGGTAAAGCAGGAAATATCATTGGTGATTATCAGAAATGGGGCGCGCTTGACTTGCAACTTCGCTTCATGGGGTATAACTGGTACACGCTGATGTACCGCGAAGCGTATGATGCGGTAGCTCACAAATTTCATCAGTGGCGAAATAATGGCTACACGCTTTCTATGCCGGAGCATTTTAATCCAGTTTCCGCTACGGCGGAAACCGTGGCACAGGGCACACGCTATGTGGTCAAGAGCCTGATTAAGTCGGCGCTGTACATGGCTCCGTCGGTGCCGTTCTTTTGGGTATTCCGTGTGCCACAAAGCAAGTGGCGTGCGCCACTCATTTACGATCAGAATTCATTAGGCGAGAATGATAATGCTTACATCACCCGCCCGGGGCATGATAAGATCATTCAGCCCGAATACAACCCACGCTATGGGGCTACAGAATATAAGGAATCAACCTTTTCGCTAGGCGCACGGGTATGGCAAGGCGGTGTACATACGAACGGCGATGGCGGTATTATTACACAGGCTCATTACGGCCGGCCACATGAACGATCGGTAGCACGACCGATTACGCCAATGGGCGGGGATGAAGCATATAAGTGGAAAAACCAAAAAACACTCTCTGCAAAACTCCTCAATCCTTTTGGTTGGGCCTCCTATAAAACGGGAAGTATTGCGGTAAAAGTTGCAGACAAAATTGCTGAATTCGCGCCCCAAATGGATAAGCCGACATTCAAAGATGCTGCGGCACGGGAGCGTCTCACGCGAAGTTTCGTCGATGCTTCCTGGTCGTACACTCCGTACTTTATGGCAAAAACAGAATTCGGGCTAAGGGTCGATGATCGGGGAGTCAATGGTGACGGAAAATCAGGTGATGGAAAAGATGTCTTGGGTGAAATGGATAAAACTATTTACCAGGGCATGGATGCACTGGCAACCTTTGACATGAAAGGTGTGTACCAAGCCTGTCAGCGTGCTGGAAATTTGCTTTTCAACTCCGAGCGCGGCGTAGGGGATGGAACGCGAACGATCAAGCGAGATACTACCGGTGCTGGTAAAAACGTTCCGCAATCCACGATCACGGCATCGACGGCTGAAATCCCCACGCTCACAACGCCTACAGAAAAAATTCTGACCCATCCTGATATGAAAAAATCCGTCGAAGGGGTACACACCCAGCGACTGCAAGAGCGCGCTGCGGTTCAGGAGCGTTTTATCTACCCAGAAAGCCGTACCTTGCAATAGTTCAAGGTATGGGTTGATTTCTCACCCAGCATCGCTAGCTTAAACCTCAATGAATGAGGTGTTTTTATGAAAGCAGCGGTGATTTTGTCGGGGTGTGGTCACCTTGATGGCAGCGAAATTCGCGAAGCAGTGCTTAGCCTTTTATATCTCGATCAGCAGGGTGTTGCGGTTCAGTGCTACGCGCCGGATAAAGCGCAGCATCATGTTGTGAATCATTTAAGCGGCGAGTCTGAGGCAGGTGGGCGCAATATACTTCAGGAATCTGCGCGTATCGCGCGCGGCAATGTAAAGCCGCTCCATCAACTTCAGGAAACAGATGCAGATTTGCTGGTGATTCCTGGTGGCTATGGTGCGGCCAAAAACCTCTCCACCCTTGCGTTTGATGGTGCATCTGCCTGGTTGGAGCCTGAATTCACAAAAGCTATCAACGCGTTTTATGCCGCCAAAAAACCAATCGTCGCGATATGTATTGCGCCAGCAGTACTTGCGGCTGCGCTGCCACAAAAGGGGATTACTCTCACCATTGGCGAGGATAGTGCGACGGCGCAGATCATCGAAAAATTTGGCAACATTCACAAGGTCTGTGCATCGCATGAGGCTTGCATGGATGAAGAGCACCGCATCATTACCTGTAGTGCGTATATGCGTGATGATGCGCTTAGCAATATCGCCAAGGGCATAGAGCAGGCGGTAAGCGCAGCCGTAAAAATGTCCGCCATCCATTCACGTCACGTGGCAGCGTAACGCGCAATGGAAGTGGGAGCAAAATTCTGGATTCATGTGGCTGCCAGCATCATGGGGGGCATCCTTGCCTTATGGGCGGTGACGGAAGGCCTGTGGTTCGTTACTCTGATTAGTTTCTTGCTGATCGCCACGCTGTGGTATCAATATTACCATACACAAATGATACTCAAACAAGTGCAAAAAACGCATCAAACGGTTGGTGGGTTTATGCGCGGCATGATCGATGAGCGCATTGTGGTAAGTGCGCCTTCGACGTTGTTTGGCCAATTGCAACACCGCTTGAATAACCTATTTGACGTGATTGATTATTCACTGCGCGGGGATGAAGCGGGTTTCGATACCGATGTGGGTACAACCTATATGCAGAAGCTTTCTGCTACGGGTTTATATACCCTGATGCAGTCGCATAAAAAAGCGGACAGTGGTACGCAAGTGCCGCAGGTCATTGCGCTGCCTGCGCCGGCCGATCTGGCGGATGTTCACCCCACCACCGCTTTGCAGAGTGATCATGAAACATCTGCAGATATTTTACATAAAATCGAACGTCTGCAGCATGCGCTTGACTACATGCGTCAGCGGCTCGATCATCAAATGCAAAGCGATGAGGCAGGTGAAGCGCTTTCATCTGCGCATGCGCAAACCGAGCAGCTGGCTTTACATTTGGCACAGGCAGATGCTCTGGTGGTACAGCAACACGAACATGCTCAGGCGATGCAGCGTGATTTAAGCCGCGGCGCAGCCATCTTGCACCAGCTCGAAGCAAGCTCGGCAGAAGTACTAAAAGTGAATGAAATCATCAGCGATATTGCATCGCAGACGGATATGTTGGCGCTGAATGCATCGATTGAAGCCGCGCGTGCAGGTGATGCTGGGCGCGGCTTTGCGCTGGTTGCCAGCGAAGTCAAATCGCTTGCACTACAAACTACAAAAGCCAATGAACAAGTCAGAGAAAAAATTGGTCACATGCATGGCGTGATGGCAGATGCGTTGGCGATTTTGCAGCAGCTATCGTCCATTTCTATTCAAAGCAAAGCTACAGATTTAGATGCTAAAAATAGTGCGGCGATGCTCATGCAGCTGAAAGAAACGATTGCGGTAGCGCAGGATAAAATAACGCAACTTCAGTCGCTTTTCCCGCCAGAAACGGTGGAAGTGCTGCAGAACTTAGTGGCTTCTATTGTTGCCGATTTGAAGATGCACGTGGCGCCTTTAGAAGAGACTGTGTGTGATCATGAAGAAGATTATGCCTTGGCTTCGTAATGTTCTTTTCGCGCTGCTGGCGATGCTTGGCGCAACCAGTGCCCATGCCGGCGCATGCAGCCCCACTGCGCGCATTGCTACCTTTGGCTATCCGGGAGCTAAAACGATTCACCACGGCAATAATTTAATTCAACCAGCCGGAAAAGCCGTGGAAGCATCTGGCCAAAAGCTCATCCTTCGTGGTCAGCTGCAAGACGTAAACTGTGTGCCGATAACGCAGGCAGTTATCGAAATTTGGCAGCTGGATGCCTACGGCAAACGTATCATGGCTAACCGAACCGATCTGGCCGATGTGCGGCCGGTTTTTACCGGCTCAGGGCGTACATTTAGTGGCACGAGCGGCGAGTTCACGTTCATTACTGCATTTCCGGGGGCGGCCAAAGGTTGGGCACCGCGCATTCATCTGCTGGTGAAATCCAAAAATCAGCCGCCTTTTAGCACCCAGCTTTTACTGGGTGGCGATGTGCGCAATACATCTGACCGTATGGTGAAAAGGCTCAAATCGACCACGCGTGAGGGCGTGACGCTGAGCATGAGTCCACTACCGCGCGACGAGGGGATCGGTTATTACGGCGACATCACCATCACGCTTCCCTACAAAGCGCGCTACGACCGATATTAGGCCATAGTCATTAACCTTAAGAATAATTATTTGGGGTGAATCATCTCTTCGGGGCGCACCCATTCATCGAACTGTGCTTCAGTAAGCAGCCCCAGCGCGAGTGCCGCCGCCTTTAACGTTGTGCCTTCCTTATGCGCTTTTTTGGCGACTTTGGCAGCGTTATCGTAACCAATATGCGGATTGAGCGCCGTCACCAGCATTAGCGATTCGTTCATCAGCTGCGTGATGCGCGCGGTATTCGCCTCAATACCCACCACGCAATTCTCGGTGAAACTATTGCACGCATCGGCAATTAAGCGGATGGATTGCAATACGTTAAAAATAATCACCGGCTTGAACACGTTAAGTTCAAAATGACCCTGACTGCCACCAACCGTGACCGCGACATGATTACCCATCACCTGCGCGCACACCATCGTCATCGCTTCGGATTGGGTGGGGTTGACTTTGCCCGGCATAATGGAAGAGCCAGGTTCGTTTTCCGGTAGTGAAAGCTCGCCAATGCCGCAGCGTGGGCCGCTTCCCAGCAGGCGAATATCGTTCGCAATTTTCATGAGGCTCACCGCTAGCGTATTCAGCGCGCCGGAAACCTCCACCATCGCATCATGGCTGGCGAGGGCTTCAAACTTATTCTCCGCAGTCACGAACGGTAGTTTAGTTATGGTTGCGACTTCCTTCGCGAAGGCTTCGGCAAAACCTTTTTTGGCATTCAGGCCAGTCCCCACGGCAGTACCGCCCTGCGCCAGCGGATAGAGGCGCGGTAAGCACGCTTCCACGCGCGCAATGCCGAATTTTAGTTGTGCCGCGTAGCCGGAAAATTCCTGACCAAGGGTGAGGGGGGTGGCGTCCATCATGTGCGTGCGGCCAATTTTGACGATATCCTTAAACTGCTGGGCTTTCTTATCCAGCGCGGCGTGCAGGGTTTTGAGTGCTGGAATCAGCGCATGGTGAATCTGCTCCACCGCCGCGATATGCATCGCGGTGGGGAAAGAGTCATTGCTGGATTGCCCCATATTCACATGGTCGTTCGGGTGCACGGGTTTTTTAGAACCCATGACGCCACCCAGTAGCTCAATCGCGCGGTTGGAGATCACTTCATTGGCATTCATGTTGGTTTGCGTACCCGAACCGGTTTGCCATACCACCAGCGGGAAGTGGGCGTTCAGCGTGCCTTCCATCACTTCGGTAGCGGCTTTCACGATGGCCTCGCCGTGGGTTTTATCAAGCCCAGCGATCTGTATATTCACCTGGGCGGCTGCGCGTTTAAGCACGCCTAGTGCGCGGATGAGCGGCACCGGCATTGTCTCGCCACCGATCTTGAAATTCAATAGGCTACGCGCGGTCTGCGCGCCCCAATATTTATCCGATGGCACCTCGATTTCACCAAAACTATCGGTTTCAATGCGGACTACGTGGTTCGTTTTTGCAAGAGCGGTCATGAGATCCTCATTCGTTATCATTTCCATGCGGGCGGAAAATTTTAGTGTTTGCTGTTACGCTTTTATGCCACGTACTCGTCATCCCGGCGCATGCCGGGATCTCCCTGCCGTATCGCATGGAGACCCCGTGACAAGCGCGGGGTGACAAACTTAGGCTAGTAAGCTACATACTTCCCCCATGCTAGCACGCAAGAAAAAACCTGCCATTCCGCCCTATTGGGAAGATGCCAAATCGTATCTGATGCAGGCATGCCCGGTGATGCGCGATTTAATCCCGCGCTACGGTAACGCAGCGCTAGAGCGCCAGCATGATTGCGGCTTCACCACCCTGACGCGCGCGATTGTAGGGCAGCAGATTTCCGTGAAAGCGGCCGATAGCGTGTGGGCGAAGCTGGAAGTTGCCGTACAGCCCTTTTCGGCAGCCACCATGCTTGCGCTCCCGGATGAGACACTGCGCGCTTGCGGCCTGTCGGGGCAAAAAGTGGCGTATAGCAAAAACATCGCGCAGTTTTTTATCACCCATCCGTTTACGCTTCACGACTGGGATGACCACCGTGATGATGAGGTGCTAGCCCTGCTGACTGGCATTAAAGGGGTGGGTGAATGGACCGCGCAAATGTTCATGATGTTTCACCTGCACCGCCCCGATATTCTGCCAACCAAAGATATCGGATTGCTGAAAGCCATGCATCTGTACTGTTCTTCTATTAAGCTGAAAAAAAATAATAAATACCATAAGCCAGACATTTATGAACGTTCGGCCAGAGTGTGGATGCCGTACCGAACCGTGGCCACCTGGTATCTCTGGCGGGCGCTTGATCCAGTGCCGGTGGCGTATTAGGCACAGAAATTGCTTAGCTATTATTGGACGTGAAACGACATTTATCCATGCGAGGGACTATGAGTGCAGCACTTAAAAAAATTGACGGCAAACATCTCGAAGAAGTGCGCAGACATTATGAGGATTATCCCTATCCGATGCGTAACCCGGAGGATGATCGTACTCAGTTGGCGATGCCGCTGATGGAGACGCTTTGCGCGATGAACCATTTCTGCTTCGAGGGTCGCTTAAATATTCGCAAGGGCTTTCGTGCGCTGGTTGCTGGTGGCGGCACGGGCGATGCGGCGATTGGCCTCGCCGAGCAGCTGCGCGATTATCCGCAGTGTGAGGTGGTCTATGTAGATATGAGCCAGGCCTCGATGAAGATTGCCAAGCGCCGCGCCGAAATTCGCCAGCTGAACAATATCCGCTGGGTGCATGACTCTCTGCTCAATATCCCAAATCTGGGGTTGGGGGAGTTCGACTATGTTAATTGTTCTGGTGTGCTGCACCATTTGGCCTCGCCAACCGAGGGCTTAGCTGCGCTGCGCAGCGCGCTCAAAGAGGATGGTGCGATGGGTATTATGCTGTATGCGCAATATGGCCGCATGGCGGTGTATATGATGCAGGAAGCACTGCGTATGCTCAATCGTGGTGAGCCTAATTTACAAACTCAGGTCGATACGGCTAAGGCGGTGCTCAATAATTTGCCGCCCAGTAACTGGCTGCTAAATTCTTCCAAAATCATTATCGATGAAGCGCGCGGTGGTGTCATTGCGCTTTATGACTTACTGCTGCATGCGCAAGATCGCGCTTACACTATTCCGCAGTTGTATGAATTCATGGAAACTGCCGGCCTGAATATTCTGCACTTCTTCTCGGATGATTTTAAGCTCGGCAACGATCAGTATAATCCTGCCTATTATATTGGCGATAAAGACTTGCTGGCGCGTGTGCGTACCTGGCCTGTACGTGAGCAGCAAACGCTGATCGAACTGCTGCACGGAAAATTTGAAAAACACACGTTTTATGCGGCACCAACACCGCGTAAGCCAGCCGATTACAAGGATCTGGAGATGATTCCTTGTATGGGGCAAATCGCCGGAAAAATGCTCGATGAGCTGCCAGGTATGATCGATAAAACCGAAGGCGTGGTGGATGTGACCTCGCCTGTTTATCAGTCCCGTGCGATTTTTTTGAAAACACCTCACGCCGCTGCCATCATGCGGCTAATGGATGATCGCCGCTGTCTGCGCGAGATTTTTGAGAAAATTATCGCTGACGCTGGTGGCAGCAACGTGCCAACGATCGAAGATTTGCATATGGAGTTTGAGAATTTTTATCAGCCCATGCACAAGTTTCATTGGATGTACATGCGAGCAAAAAATAGCGAACCCACATTAAACCTGCACATGATGCAAGACCGCGTGCCGCTTAAGTAAGTGGGGGTCGTTAAATATCAATCTCGTCAAAAATGCGTGCACCGGAAAGCGCGGTCTGTTCGCGGATAAACTGAAAACGAAGTTCAGGCTTTTTGCCCATCAGTTGGTGTACGCGCTCAGCGGTTGCATCCTGTTCATCATCCGCGATCATCACGCGCAGTAGCGAGCGCTTGGAGGGATCCATCGTGGTTTCTTTGAGCTGCGGTGCAGTCATTTCGCCCAGACCCTTAAAGCGGCCAATTTCCAGTTTGCTTTTATGTTTTGCCGATAGTTTCTCGACCAGTTTTTCTTTCTCGCCATCGGTTTGCGCATAATAGGTCTGACCACCCGCCGTAATGCGGTAAAGCGGCGGTTGCGCGAGGTAGAGATGGCCAGAGCGAATCAGCGCCGGCATTTCCTGATAGAAAAACGTCATCAGCAAAGATGCAATATGCGCGCCGTCCACGTCGGCATCGGTCATGATGATGATTTTTTCGTAGCGCAGTTCTTTCACCTCAAACTGTTTGCCAGTGCCGGTACCCATCGCCAGCATCAAATCAGAAATTTCCTGGTTGGCTTTGATTTTATCCAGACTTGCACTCGCCACATTGAGAATTTTTCCACGCAGCGGAAGTACGGCCTGCGTTTCGCGGTTACGCGCTTGTTTGGCGGAACCGCCCGCCGAATCGCCTTCCACTAAAAACAACTCCGTGCCTTGCGGCGCGCTGCGCGTACAATCGGCGAGTTTGCCTGGCAAACGCAGACGCGAAGTCACGTTCTGACGCTTGACGTTTTTCTCCTGCTTACGGCGTAGGCGATCTTCGGCTTTCTCGATAATGTGACCCAGCAGCGCTTGACCTTGCTGCATATCGCCGGAGAGATAATGGTCGAACGGATCGCGCAGGGCGTTTTCCACCAGCCTTGCCGCACCGGCAGATACGAGTTTATCTTTAGTTTGCCCTTGAAATTGCGGGTCTTTGATAAAGAGCGAAAGCACAACATACGCGCCATCCAGCGCGTCATCGGCAGTAATTTGCGCTACTTTTTTATTCTTCACCATATCGCCAAAGGCACGCAAACCCTTGGTGATGGCGGCGCGCAGGCCTTGCTCGTGGGTGCCTCCTTCCGGCGTGGGGATGGTGTTACAGAAGGTAGATACATGCCCGTCTTCATAGCCGGCAGGCCAGGCAATCGCCCATTCGACGCGGCCTTTGCCATCCGCCAGCTCACCCTCGCCAAAGAACGTATTGGCGGCGAGCTTCATACCATCAATTTCCTGCGCCAGATAATCGCTTAAGCCACCGGGGAAATGAATCATCTCATCCTGAGGGACACTGCTGGCCTCGCTCAGCAGGGAGGCATCGCACTTCCAGCGGATTTCAACCCCGCGAAACAGGTACGCTTTCGAGCGAATCAGCTTATAGACTTTCTCCGGGCGAAAGCGCGCTTTCATACCAAAAATATCCGGATCCGGCTGGAACGTCACCGCCGTACCACGACGATTTTTCACCGCACCTAACGACTGTAATTTCTCCTGCGGTAGTCCGCGAGAATAAGTCTGACTGTAGAGCTTTTGTTCGCGCGCGACTTCTACCAGTAAATACGACGACAACGCATTCACTACCGATATACCCACACCGTGTAAGCCGCCTGCGGTATGATAAATTTTATCGTTGAACTTGCCGCCTGCATGCAGCGTGGTGAGAATCACTTCCAGCGCCGATTTTTTGGGGAATTTGGGGTGTGGATCAATCGGGATACCGCGACCATTATCGCGGATGGTAATCACGTTGTCTGGTGCCATTTCCACTTCAATAAAGCTGGCGTGGCCGGCGACCGCCTCATCCATGGCGTTGTCGAACACCTCGTTAATCAGGTGATGCATAGCGGTTTCGTCTGAGCCACCAATATACATACCCGGGCGGTGGCGTACTGGCTCAAGCCCCTCTAAAACCTGAATATCTTG
>JALHRI010000045.1 GCA_022841525.1 Alphaproteobacteria bacterium
AGCGAGAAGCTATTCGATGAGACGGTGATGTTACTGGCTGCCCCGCTGGTACGTATGCCGTTTGCCACATCGGTAATGAAGCCAAAGCCGCTCGTCGTTCCAGCCGCGCCATTGACGGTAATACTCCCTGTGCCACTATTCCTGATGCCATCGGCAATATTGCTATACACCCCGTGGTTCGTACCACCCGTGCCCGTGCCACCCGTGCCCGTGATGGTGATCGCGCCCGATCCGCTGGAGGTCACCGTGGCATTCGTGCCGGTAATGAAAACCCCGTGGTTATTGTTGCTGCCGGCAGCGCCACCACCCGTGCCGGTCAGCGTGATGGTTCCGGTGCCTGTATTGCTTAGTACGCCAACCCCCGCACCGCCGCCGCTTAAGGCAATCCCGTGATTGTTATTGGCGGTGCTGGCGGTGCCGCCTAGTCCCGTAACCGCTACGTTGCCACCGTTTGCCACCAGTGAACCAGTGCCACCGGCTGCGTTGATGCCAACGCCTACCTTCTGCCCCGATGTTCCGGTGCCGCCCGAACCAAAGAGGGTAACAGTACCCGTACTGGTAGGATTGATGCCGTTTAAGTAATTAACCAGTACGCCGTAGGCAATACTCGTATTGGCGCCCGCCGTGCCGCTAATCGTGATCGCGCCGGTGCCGGTGGAGCGGGCAATGCCTCCGGTGCTGGAAAGCAGCACGCCTACATTCGTTGTTCCGGTGCCCCCGCCAGAAATACCGTTGATGCGTAAGGCACCATTGGCGGTGCTGACCAGAGAGCGAATGGCCGCGCCATGAACCTGGGTGGCATTGCCTGCCGTGCCCTGACCAATACCGCTCATATCGATGGTGCCGGCAAAGTTGGTGCTGATCGTACCGGCAGTGAAATCAATGCCGTGGCTGGCGTTGGTGCCATTCTCGCCGCGGCCATTAATCACGATATTACCGCCAGAAGCCGTGCCGCCGGCATTTACGTTTGCCCCAATATTCACCCCTGAATAAAAGCCCGCCAGATTGATCCCTTGCGCATAACCTGTCGCAGCCACATTCACCGAGCCGTTGGCATTATAGGTCGCTGCCGTAGGCGCTGCCAAGCCACCACTCATGGTGATGTTGCCGCCACCCGTTGCTATCGCCGCAGTGGTGCGGATGGCGCCGCCGCCTGCGCCTCCGGTATTGTTTGAGCGCAAGGTGAGCGCGCCACCACTGAGCGTAATTGCCGATCCCACCGTAATGTTGCGGAAGGCCGAAAGGGTCAGCGAACCCGTGCCGGTCGTGGTGATCGCGCTATTGACAAAAATATCGCCATTACCGGCGAAGGCGTCGTTCGTCGTCATCACCGTGACGTTCGTACCACCGTTGAGCGCACCCACGATGGTAGCCGCGCTGAGCTGGCTGCCCGTGTTTGTGGCAGTGTAGGGTGTGGCGCCTGTGATATTCGTGTTGGTCGCGGCGGTGATAGTGATATCGGCCGGATCGAGTAACCATGTGCCTGCATTGCCGCTGCCCGTGGCCAGTGCCTGAACGCTACCGGTGCCAATATTCAAAAACGCTTTGCCCGAGGTTTCAACGAAACCACCATGGCCGTTTACACCGGCGGCATTGGCGGTAATCAACCCGTCGAAGTTTGTAGTATCCTCGGCAAAGACGATGACTTCACCACCATCTCCTTGCTCGGTAGCACTGGCGGAAAGGCGGCTGCCCGCCGCTACTTGTACGTTTCGTGCAACGGGGGTGGTGCCTTGCCCCAGATATTCACCACCCACGCGAATGATACCGCCCCCCGCCGCACCATCGGCGTTCAGGCTTGCGGGTTGGAGTACGGCCACCTCATCGGCGGTGATGGTGATGCGACCGCCTTTTTGCTGCGCACCGCGCCCGCTTGCATCCAGGTTGCCTGCAACCGTAATGCTGCTGCGCGTAGGGCTGGTATGTTTCAGCTGCGGATGATTACCGCTAACGGCATGTTGCCCGCTGCCTGAGATAATAATTTCGCCGCCGCGTTGCTGCACGGTTTGTGCGCGCACATTACCGCCGACCTCGATCGCGCTGGCGAGCAGCCTGCTTCCGGCTGCGGCACTGAGCGTGACGACACCACCATCTGCCTCGATGGTGCCGAGGTTGCGCACGAGTTGTTTTTCCGCCTGATCACTCAGCGCCACTTCGAGCAGCCCGTCGCCGTAAAAATCCACCGTTGCCTGATCGCCGGAAGCAAGCGATACGCGGCCAAGATGCGCCTGAATCACGCCGCTATTTTCGACTTCCGGTGCAACAAACCCCACGAGACCCGCATCCTTCGCGCGAATCTGTCCGCGGTTGATGATGATGGCTGTCGGCGATCCTGGTCTGTTCAGGCGCAGCGTGGGATCGTTGAGGAATCGGTCATTATCGATATCGCTACTGCTGGCGACCAGACCGTTCACATCGACCTGTGCACTCTGACCAAAGGCAATGCCGTTTTGGTTGATGAGGATCACGTTGCCGTTAGCTTTCAGCGTGCCGTTAATCTGGCTTGCCTGGCTGCTGTGAATGCGGTTAAGCGCAATCGCGCTGGAGGAGGGCTGGTGGAATTCGGTGCGTTCGTGTGGCGCAATGTCGAAACTGCGCCAGTCTATCACCACGCGGTGGCTTTGCTGATGGATGTCTACCGTGGTCGGCGCCGTGACGATGGTGGCAGATCCGGCGCTGACGACACCGCCTTCCGGATTGGCCCATGCATTGGGCATGACAAGAAACGGTGCAGTCGCGCACATGCGCAACAACCACTTCTTCAGCGTGATGCGAGAACTGTCAGAAGTTAACATTAACTCTATGTTAGCATTTTTTATGCCGACAGTCAGTGCAAATACGCAGAAATACTTGTGTAGAACTTAAAATTGTCGCGTCAGCTGAACCAGCAGTCGTGGTCCGGAGTCATTCTGACCATAGAGCGGCGCACCCACCTCGCGCGTGAGTGGAAACGCGGCGCCGATAAGTCCTGAATATCCGCTCTCTGTCGCAAAGCGCGTCCCCAACCCCGCAGAGGTGAGGGAATCACGCGCTCTCTGCCCCACATCGTGATTGCGTACCACGCCGCCATCAATAAAAATAAACGGTTCAATATTAATGGGTTGCATGGTTCTCAGGCCGGTATAGTGCAGCTCGAGTCCAGCGGCGATGCCATAATCTCCGACAATTTCGGAGTTATCGTAAGCGCGACCCAAAAGCTGTCCACCCACGCCAAATTCCTCCGAGGCGTAGAGCGCTTCGGACGCATATTGCCCAGCAACTTGAAGTTGTGCCGTCCATTGGTCGCTGAGCCGTTGCGCCCGCGACACAGTGAGGTCAAACTTTTTGAAATCCGGTTGTGCCTGCGCGCGTGAAAGGTTCAGCGCACCTGCTGCGCTTGCGCCCAGGCCATCAACGCCCAGCGAAAACGTTGCATTGATGAGGTTGCTGCCGCCTAAACTATCCAGATTATCGTAAGAAAAGCCAGTTCTAATCACCCGCACCCTGTCGCGAATCAGCGGGGTATTTTGATTAATATCGGTATCGATATCACGTGCATCAAGCCCAAGTCGCACCATGAAATTTTCATCTCTCTTGCGGATGAGTTGGCCGCGAACGCCGAGCCCAAGGCTGGTCGTGAGCGAGTCGATGCCGAGCCTACGCAAGGTAAAGCCGGGCTCGGATTTGGTGATGCCCGCCGTGCCATCGAGTGTCCAGTCGGGGGCGAATTGCCAGGCATGATTCAGCAGCCCGTAATTCAGTCGATCCAGCGGTAAGCTGGTCAACCCCACCAGCGTGGTCTGTTGTTCCGGCAAAAAACTGTCGGCGTAGGAGGCGTTGAGTTGATGCGGTCCCAAATAGCGCGAGTTAAAATTATCGGCACTAAGGCTTATCCGCGCCGCTTTTTCCTGTGGAACAAGGGTGAGAACGGACTCCGCCTCCGGGCGCTCAGGATCCTTCCTCAGCACCGCGCGGTAGTTTCTGCCCGGCAGGTCATTGAGGCGTAAAAGTACGGATTCCAGTGTCTTATCCTGCAGGGGTGTTTGCTGGCTCAGCCGCTTGATGTAGGCCTGGCTGATGCGGGAATTGGGATCATCGCCCTCAATCTCCACCTCGGCGATGAACCCCTCGACCACCGTGAGCGTCACCTGCCCATCTTCGATGCGCTGCATGGGTACATACGCATAGGAAAGCAGATAGCCGGCATCGCGGTAAAAACGGGTGACCAGCGCGGCCATTTCATAGACCTCAGCGAGTGTGATTTCGCGGCCGATATACGGCTTGAACAAGGCTTTGAACGAAGCGTCGCCTTCAAACTGTTTCATGCCGTTTAGCTCCAGCGCGCGCAGCCTCAGGCGGATGGTTTCGGCTCCCTCGGGTGCCTCTGCAGGGGGGGCTGCCCGCCCAGGCATCAGCGTTTCGGGTGCGCTGCGGCTGGGCATGGGTAGGCGGTCTTCCGGCTTAATCCTTCCCGAATCGGCCGCGCCTGGCACGTCGGCTGGGCTTAGCGCATAGGCAGGCCGCACAAGGGGGTTTGCCAGTATCGCAAGCGATAGCAAAAAAGCACTGAGGAGCCAAAATTTCACCCCTAGAAGTTAGAAGGTGCTACTGCAGCCGTCAAGCCGTGAGCCAGGCAGAGGATAACTTGCTAAAACCTATCCTGCGCGACAGTTTCTTGACAATTACGCTGCCGCGTGGGATGACGCGCTGCAATTCACGCGTGAGTGGGAGCGTACCTGAGCCTCTATGTTATCCTGAGCGATAGCGAAGGATCTAAAGCGGCACCAGAGATTCTTCGGCTTCGCCTCAGAATGACAACGATAGGAATTGCCATGGATAGCTCGCTTGATGCCCGTTTCCCACTCACCCTGACATTTGACGATGTGCTGCTCAAGCCCGCAGCTTCCAACGTGCTGCCGCGCGATGTTTCCACCAAAACCACGCTGGCGGCAGGCATTGAGCTGGGCATTCCGCTGATGTCGGCGGCGATGGATACGGTGACCGAACGCGCGTTGGCGATTGCCATGGCGCAGCATGGCGGGATGGGCTGTATTCATAAAAATATGGGTCTTGCCGAGCAGGCGCAGGAAGTGCGCAGCGTGAAAAAGTTTGAATCCGGCATGGTGGTCAATCCGGTTACCATCCGCCCCGAGGCGAAACTGGCCGAAGCCTATCATTTAATGGATGTCCATAGAATCTCGGGTATTCCGGTAACGAAACAAGATGGCACGCTGGTGGGCATTCTCACCAACCGCGATGTGCGTTTTGCCTCTGACCCGAACCAGCAAATCGCCGAACTGATGACCCAGGAGCTTGTTACCGTTTCGGAAACAATCAGCAAAGAAGAAGCCAAAAAGTTGCTTCATAAGCACAGAATTGAGAAATTACTGGTGGTCGATGCGCAGCATCGCTGCGTGGGGCTAATTACGGTAAAAGATATCGAAAAAGCAGACCTTTACCCGCTCGCCTGTAAGGACGATAAAGGCCGTCTTCGGGTTGCCGCTGCCGTAGGTACGGGGGATGAGGGGATTGCCCGCGCCGAAGCGCTGATGGAGGCGGGTGCAGACGTGCTGGTGGTCGATACCGCGCATGGTCATTCCGCAGGAGTAATAAATACCGTTCGCGCCATTAAATCTGCAAACCGCGATCAGGTGGTGATTGCAGGCAATATCGCCACGGCCGAGGCGGCAGAGGCCTTAATCAAGGCCGGGGCAGATGCGGTGAAAGTGGGCATTGGCCCGGGATCCATCTGCACCACGCGCATGGTCGCAGGCGTGGGCGTACCACAATTATCGGCGATTTTGGAAGTAGCGGCAGTGACGCGCAAAAAAGGCATCCGCCTGATTGCTGATGGCGGCATCAAGTTTTCCGGCGATTTTGCCAAAGCCGTTGCCGCAGGCGCCGATGTGGCGATGATCGGCTCGCTGTTTGCCGGCACGGAGGAAAGCCCCGGAGACGTGATTTTATTTCAGGGAAGAAGCTATAAAACCTACCGCGGGATGGGCTCTGTCGGTGCGATGGCGCGTGGCTCCGCCGACCGCTATTTCCAGCAAGAAGTCGCCGATGCGCTGAAACTCGTGCCCGAAGGCGTGGAGGGGCGTGTGCCCTATAAGGGGCCGGTGGCAGGAGTCATCCATCAACTGGTTGGCGGACTAAGAGCTTCCATGGGTTATACCGGCAACGCAACGATTATGGATCTCCAGAAAAACTGCCAATTCGTGCGGATGACGGGGGCGGGCTTAAAAGAATCGCACGCCCATGATATTACCATCACCCGCGAGTCGCCGAACTACCGCGTCGAGGGCTAGGGCAGTAGGTTACAGATTACAGTGGTCACTCTGAACGCAGTGAAGAGCCTGCAAGAAAAATTTCGAGATTCTTCGCTTCGCTCATAATGACAGCAACAAAGCGTGTGCGCAACTTCACCAAGTACTTGAAGTTTTTTTGAACTTGCATTATACAGCGCGCCCTTTCTATTTGACCCCATCATCGGAATAATTTCATGCGCCCATCTGCCCGTATTGCTGCTGTGATCGAGCTTCTTGAGATGCTTTATCACACCTGGCAGGAAGACCGTCAAATGCCCATGGACGTGATGATGGGACAGTATTTCCGCGCGCGTCGCTACATTGGCTCGAAAGACCGGGCGTTTATTGGTGAGATGACGTATGGCATTTTGCGTCATGGTGGCGCGCTGGAATGGCATGTTGAGCGTGCGGGTGTACCTGCCAATCCGCGCAGCGTCACGCTTGCAGCGCTGGGGTTTTTCTACGATAGTTCGCCCTTAGAAATACAAGCGATGTTCAGCGGCGAGGCCTATAGTCCGCCCGCACTTAGCCGCGAAGAAATCGGGTTAATCACCAATCTGGACAAGGTTAATTACGAAGACGAAACAATGCCGCTTCCGGCAAAATACAACTTCCCCGCCTGGATGGAAGGCCGCTTGCAGCAGACATTTGGCGCCAGTCTGGGCGAGGCGCTGGGGGCGCTCAATCACGAAGCGCCGGTGGATTTGCGGGTCAATACGCTTAAATGCCCATCGCGCGAGGATCTGATTTACGCGCTCGATAAAGAAGGGTTTTTAGCCATGCCCACGCCGCATTCACCGCTGGGGGTACGGCTGAACAAGCGGATTCCGGCCTTTACCACGCAGGCCTTTAGTGATGGCTGGTTTGAGATGCAGGATGAAGGCAGCCAGATCTGCGCGGCACTGGTGCAGGCCGTGCGCGGCGAAAAAGTCATCGATTTTTGTGCCGGCGCGGGGGGTAAAACCCTCGCCATGGCGGCGGCGATGGAAAATAAAGGCCGCATTTTGGCGTTTGATACATCTGCCAAGCGCCTCAAACAGCTGCCAAAACGCCTCGCGCGCGCCGGGGTGGATAACGTGATGATCAAGCCGATCGCCCACGAGAACGACGCGCTGGTGAAGCGTCATCGCAGCAGTGCCGATTGGGTGTTGGTGGATGCGCCGTGCTCGGGATCAGGCACGTGGCGGCGCAATCCGGATCTCAAATGGCGGTTGAGTGCGCATGATCTTGCGGAGCTTAAAGACCTGCAGCGGCGGATTTTAGCCGCCGCCAGCACGCTGGTGAAGCCCGGTGGCGCGTTGGTTTATGTGACCTGCTCGGTATTCGCCGATGAGAACGAACATCAGCTGGTGCAATTTCTTATGGATTATCCCGAATTTAGGGTTGCCGAGCCGGAAAAACTATGGGATAGGTTCTGCCAGCCGCTGAGCGAGGCGCATCAAAACGCCCCGATCATCCGCTTAAGTCCGCACAAAGACGGAACCGATGGCTTCTTCGCCGCAATCTTGCGGAAAAAAGCATAAGTGATAGAGGGATATTGCATGATGCATTCGGCACATATGCGCGTGAGAAAGGCACTGGCGAGCTTTTTTAGCCGCCTGTTCTGCCGTCGTAGTGTCATTATTATCGCCGATCACAAAACGCAGCACGTGCCGTTTTCGGTTGGCACCCAGCTCGCGATGGTGTTTTCTACCCTTGCGGTTGTGGTATGGGTTTCTTACTCTACCGGAAGCTATATGGCCGCTAAGCGCGTCCTGGTCGAAAAAGACCGCACCATTGCTTCTACTACGTTAGAAAATGAGCGGATCGAGGCTGAGTTTACCCTTCTTCGCCGCGATTTGACCACGCTGGCGCAACAGCAAAATACCGGCAAACTCGCTTCCGATGCGAAAATGATTGTTGAGCAGTACGCCAATACCGATGATGCGAATGCCCAGGCGCTACAGGCCGGGAAAAAAAGCGAAGGGCCTGATTATAACGCGGTGTTTGCGCGCATCGAGTTTCTGGAAAAGCGCGTGCGCGATTTGCAATCCACGCATGATACGATGGTCGATGAAATCAAGCTTGCCACCAACGGCAAAATTAAAGAGCTCCAGCGCGTGATCGCGATGGTGGGCATGGACGGCGCCGCACTGCAGGAAAAACGCCGTGAAAAAAGCCGTGGCAGTTTCTTTGGTTTTGGTGACGGTGGCCGCGGTGGCCCCTACGAGCCGGTGGCAACCCCCATGCTGCGCGCGCGCGAGCCTGAGCTTTACATGAGCCTCAAGCAGCTCATGGTGCTGAGTGATATTGTGCGCCATATGCCGCTGTCACAGCCCTTGCCGCAGGGGAGTAAAAAAACCAGCGGCTTTGGTACGCGGGTGGATCCGTTCACGGGCCGTCTGGCATTTCACAGCGGACTCGATTTTTCTGCGCCGCATGGCTCGTCGGTGCGCGCCACCAGCGATGGTGTAGTGGTTTCTGCCGGTTGGCAGAACGCTTACGGCAAAATGGTGGATGTCGATCACGGGCTTGGTTTCGTCACCCGCTATGCGCATCTGCGCGCGATTACGGTGAAAGAAGGCCAGCGCGTGAGCAAGGGTACGGTGGTTGGCCAGCAAGGCTCAACCGGGCGCTCCACCGGTAGCCATTTACATTACGAGGTGCGCTACGAAGGCCGCCCGCTCAATCCAAAATCTTTTCTCTCAGCAGGTGAATATGTTCGGTCGCTCGAAAACTAATCCGCAACCAGTAGCAAAGCCTGCGTCGGTATCGCCAACCCGTGCGGCGGGCAAGGGCGTTGCACCCTCGGTGATTTCCGCCGATCTGCATGTGCTGGGTAACATTATCAGCGACGGGTTTATCGACATTGACGGTAAAATTGAAGGCAACGTCAAGTGCCGTTCGGCGACGGTGCGCCCCAACGGTCTGGTACGCGGCGATATTCAGGCCGACGTGATTCACGTTTATGGCCGCATTGAAGGTCAGGTCAAGGCGCGCAGTGTGTCGCTCTACGCTTCGGCGAGGGTGCAGGGCACCATCATGCACGAGTCGCTTTCAATTGAAGACGGCGCCTTTGTGGATGGTAAATTCAAGCGCACCGATAAAGTATTCATCGATGATGAAGCGCGCTACGAGCAGGACGTGGATGCTGCCGCACTCGCGCTGCCAAGCTTCGGCTTTGATAACGATAATGACCTCGACGAGCCCAAGGGCGATGAGGAACTGCGCATTCTAGAAAACCTGCGCCTGATTTCCTAGGTTGAGAGGAATTCAGGAATTTAGGAAATTGCTGGTGTTGTTAGTTTCTTAGTTTCCTAAGCTCCATCTGCCAGCCGTGCGGCTTCCAGCACGGCGAGGCGCAGGCCTTCCATCCCCATTTTTTTAGCGCTGCTGGTGAGCAGTACATGCGGATGCGCCGCTGGCTGGCGCGCGGCTTGCACCTCTGCTTTTTCCCGTGCGGCCTCGTGTGTGCTGGCGGGGATTAAATCGGCTTTGGTCAGCACCAGCTGAAACGACACGGCGGCATCGTTGAGCAGCTTGAGCATTTTCTGATCCGCCTCTTTGACGCCGTGGCGGGCATCGATGAGCACAAACGCACGAGCTAGCTGACGGCGGCCACGCAGATAGGCAAACAAGGTGCGCTGCCAGGCGCCCACATCTTTTTTCGGTGCTTTGGCGTAGCCGTAACCCGGCACATCGACCAGCATAAGTGTGTCTGCCAGATTGAAAAAATTCAGCTGCCGCGTATGACCGGGCGTGGAAGATGTGCGCGCCAGTGAATTGCGGTTGACCAGCGCATTGAGCAGGCTTGATTTGCCTGCATTCGAGCGACCAATAAACGCCACTTCCGGCAGCGAAAATTCGGGAATCTGCTCCAGCTTGGCGGCGCCCGCAACGAAGCGGATGTCTTTTGCAAATAGCGGATGTAGTTTTTCTTCCACTACTTGGCTACGCCGCTGAGCGCCGCGCCTGCGCCAGCGCCGGATGTTTCTTTTGCAGCCTACGCTGAATCACCCATTGCTGTGCGATGGAGAGCACATTGTTCACCGCCCAGTAAATGACGAGTCCGGCCGGGAAGCTCGCAAACATGAACAGGAAAATATACGGCATCCAGTTCATCATCATGGCTTGCACTTCATCGGCAGGTCTGGGGTTAAGGCGCTGCTGAATCACCATCGTAGCGGTCATGATGATCGGCCATAGACCGATCGAAAGGAAGGCTGGGAACATCGCGCTATCCCACGGCAGCAGGCCGAACAGATTCATGATGCTGGTGGGATCCGCCGCGGATAAATCCGTAATCCAGCCGAAAAACGGCGCATGACGCATTTCAATGGTGACGAAGAGCACCTTATACAGCGCGAAGAATACGGGCATTTGCAGCAAAATCGGCAAGCAACCCGACATCGGATTGACCTTCTCGCGCTTGTACATTTCCATGATTTCAAGGTTCATTTTCATTTTATCGCCAGCGTATTTTTCACGGATGGCCTGCATTTTCGGCGTCAGCAGTTTCATCTGGCTCATCGCGGTGTAGGATTTGTTGGCCAGAGGAAACATCAGCGCCTTGATCAGCAAGGTGAGCAGAATAATCGCTACGCCAAAATTGCCGACGAACTTGTAAAAGAAACTCAAGATTAAGAAAATCGGCTTGGTAAGAAAATAGAGCGCGCCGAAATCCACCGCGCGGTCAAACAGCGGGATACCCAGCAAGTTACGGTACTGATCGAGTAGTTTGACTTCCTTGGCGCCGGCGTAAAAACGGGTGGCAAAATCATGGCTCTCGCCCGGTGCCAGCCGCACGCCGCTGCCGCGCATATCGACCTGCACGCGGCCATCTTCGCCGCTGCCGAGATGGCGAAAGGCAATATCCACCGCGCTATCGCCCGCAGGAATCATGGCCGTGAGCCAGTATTTATCGGTAATGCCGAACCAGCCTTTGGTGCCCTCGGCGGTGACGTCGCCGTCCTCGTGTAAATCCGTATAGCTGATATGTTTAAGCTCGCCGCCGATCACGCCAATCGGCCCTTCATGCATCAGCGCGAAACTATCTTCCTCCGTCGGCGTCATGCCACGGCGAATCACGCCGTAGGGAAAAAGCTCCACCGCTTTGCCGGAGAGATTGCGCACTTTTATCTGCACGCTGAACATATAGCCCTCATCGATGCGGATGATTTGCTCAAACCGCAGGCCGTCCGGGCTATCGTAGGTGAGGGTGAGGGGGGCATCGCTGCTGAGCGTATCGCCGCTTGCTTTCCACAACGTATCGTGGGTGGGCAAGCTGAGCGATGCGTCGCTCGCCAGTACGCCAAAATGCGCGCTATAACCCTGCTTGCCGCGCAGCAGTAGCGGTACTTCTTTTGCGCCTTTTTTCTGCGAATCCAGGTACTGCGCCAGCGTTAAATCATCCAGCCGTGCACCGCGCAGCGCGATAGAGCCGTGCAGTTTCGCCGTGCTGATCGCAATGCGTGGGCTTTCTTCTTCCGCCTCCTGAGTTGCGGATTCCTTGAGCGATGCGCCGGATGCGGGCAGCGCTTTCGTTTTGCGCAGCGCTTTGGCCTGTGCCAGTTTTTCTGACTGCACGGCAGCGGCAATTTTCTGCGCTTCGATGCGCGGGCGCTCGTAGAAATACTGCCAGCCAATCATGATGATCGACGCCAGTACAAGGGCAAGAATTAAATTACGCGTATCCGAAGGAGCAGGGCCAGAATGCATGAGAATCAAGAAGGTTAAGGGTGCGAATTAGTCAACAGGATCGTAGCCCGAACCACCCCACGGGTGGCAGCGGGCAAGGCGTTTTAGGGCAAGCCATCCGCCCTTGCAAGCGCCATGACGCGTGATCGCCTCTTTTGCATAGGCCGAGCAGGTGGGATGAAAACGGCACGCCGCCGGCGTGAAGGGCGAGATGACGTATTGATACAAGCGAACCGGCAACAGGGCTAAAAACAAAACGCCCGCGCGAAGCATTCGCGCAGGCGTTTTTTGACTTAGCGCCACGGTGCGTGCGTTACGATGCGGCGACGACCGACACGACGCTTTTATTTCCCGCTTTGCGCGAGAATTTCACCTGACCATCGGTCACGGCAAAAATGGTGTGGTCTTTGCCCATACCAACGCCCGTACCCGGATACCACTGCGTCCCGCGTTGACGGATGATAATGTTGCCGGAAATCACCGACTCACCACCGAATTTTTTCACGCCCAGACGCTTGGCCTCAGAGTCGCGACCGTTTCTGGAACTACCACCGGCTTTCTTGTGTGCCATTTTCTACTCCTACGTTACGATGCTGCTTTTTTGCTTGCAGGTTTTTTGGCTGCTGGCTTTTTTGCGGCAGCTTCTTTTTTGGGGGCAGCGGCTTTTTTTACCGGCGCTTTCTCAGACTTCGCTGCCGGCGCTTTTTTCGCCTTGGGAGCCGAAGCAGGAGCTGCAGCCGCTTTAATCTCACGCGCGGGGGCCGAGACCAGTGAGCTACCCTGATAGCTGATATCAGTGATATGCAGCGTGGTGATGGGCTGACGGTGGCCGTTTTTGCGGCGATAGTTATGACGACGCTTTTTCTTAAAGATAATCACTTTGTCGCCTTTGCCCTGCGCGATAATTTGCGCGGTAACCGTTGCGCCTGCTACCAGCGGCGAGCCGACAAAGGTCTTCGCACCGCCCGATAAGGCGAGCACATCCGAAAGGGTAACGTTACCGCCTGCGTTGCCTTCGAGCTTTTCAACTTCGATAATGCTGCCAGCGGTGATGCGGTATTGTTTGCCACCGGTTTGAATAACTGCGTACATGAGCGACTCACTTCATTTTGCCACGTTTTCGTGGGCTTGGTTCGTTAAGGAGGCGGGAATATACTGCGAAAGCCCGCATTGTCAACGCAAACCTGCGCTTTTTTCGGTGAAGCGGTAAACGGTCTGTTTTCCTTTGCAAATTGCCACTTTCTTCTTGCGTGCGCTGTGTCATCATCTAGGCCATGACGACGACCACAAAAACAATCCGCTGCGCGCATTGGCGCGGGGATAGCGCTGGTTTTCTTCAACCAATGCGCCTACTGGCTGCAATCGGTTCACACCCTTCACTTTCAGCTGCGCGGTGTGCATCCAAAACGCGTTGTAGCGCTTTGGGAATCGGCCGTGGCTGGCTTAAACCAGGGTTTACCGTGATATACGTCAAATTATTCCTTGGACCATAACCATACTTTCGCTCGCGGCCACCCACACATACCTTATGTTTTACACCACCAAGATAGGCCGCATCGCGCTCTGCAAGTTCTGCCATATCCATACCTGGCTTTGCCGAAACCAACTCGCGGCTTTCGTTCTTGCGCACATCTTCCAATGCTTCAATATAAAACTGGTCTGCCAATGCTTGAATGTCCTCTGGCACACGAACACGCTCGCGGTGGGCTTCTGCCAAGCGCCTAGCATATTCTTGTTTAGTTTGGTCAAACGCATCTTTACCTGGGGGAATAGGGGTAAATTTTCGGAAGAACGCAGCTTTAAGTTTGAAGGCTTTGTCGTCAAATTCATCCCAATTGTTGGCTTCGCGATACGCCTTTATGCGCTCATGCATGTAATAAGCTACGAGACAATCATGTTCCAAATATTTAAAATCAGGCGCGAACATGCTTGATAAGCCGAAATAGCCATCCGAATCAAGCAAACATGCCCCTGCAAAAATCCGTGCACGACGGTACGATCCATTGGCTTCTTCCATGAGCCTATGTGCACTATGGGCGCGCAACATGCTAAGGATGCTGCCACCACCATAATCAAAAAGCGGCTTGTCTTTAAGATTCCAACGCTTTTTAAATGCGTCGTGTTCCTGCCTCCACGCTTCTTCGTTGCCACCTGCTGCTTTTAGGCGCGCATCCATTGCCACATCATCGTGATAAATCTCAATCAGCGTATCATCAGAAAAGCCTGGGTCGATGTAGGGATAGATAGAGCTTCTTGCCCGACTAATCATCCATGCGCGTTCATCTATGACACCCATTGGCATCCCTGTTTCTTCGAAGCGGCGCTGTAGTTTAGCAGTCTGCTCAGCCGCCACTTGGCTTAACGTAGCCACTTCTTCACCACTGGGAATAAAACGCTGCTGTTCTTCACGTTCCGGCACCAAGGTGCGTCCGCCTGCAATGGCAGATAACAAATACTGGGCACGATCTTGGATAGTCGATTCCGGCGGTATTACCGCTAGATCGCGCGCATCACTCGCGGTGGCTGATACTGGTGCCGGTAATTGTTGAATGGTTCCCGCCAATACATAAATCGCGCGCCCCACATCCGTAGGCGACATTCTGCCTGTAGCTAACGCATGACGCAGTTGCTTTGCGCCTTCATCCAATGAGGGGATCGCAGATAAATCGCCCAGCAGTGCTGCACCGGTACCATCCACCGCAGGTTCCAACCTGTTAAGATCAATGAGCGAAACATCTTTTGTCGTACGGCTTTCACCCCATGCACGGCTCGTATCACGTTGTATGTAGGGCGCACCCCGCTTTTCCTGACGCGCAGCGGCTTCATACGCTTCGGCAATTTGTAAATTGTCTGCCATCAGGCCAGTACGAAAGAGCTTTTTCAACATGGTGAAGCTGAGAATATGATCGATAATCACCTTGGGTGGTGATTCGTTCCAATCCACCCGCACACGGTTGATGGTTTTCTGCCTTTCGGTTTCCATCTCCAATTTTTTCTTTGCAGAACAACCATACGAATACACATGCGGATTATTATCGTAATAACTCTGTTCAGGAATCTTTGAATAGACGTAGCGGTCCAACCGTTTAAACGGTTCGGCTTCCTGCGCAACCATAATTGCTGCACGGATTTTATCTTCAATCGCAGAGCGTTCTGCTTCAGTGCCCGGATCACGTTTAAGCGTCATCGACACCGTATAATTCGTGATTTCTGCCACCATATTAATGATATCGTAATCGTAGCTCTGCCCTTTTTGCGTCTGTACCACGTGGTACAAAACATGCGGATACGGTTCAATGCGCACCGAATCTACTAGCGGCACGTTGAACATTTTTGGCTTTTTTGGTTTTCTCTTTTCCATAAGCTGCAACCTATACCAGCCCTTTATGACAGAATTATGACGTGCATCGGTGCGCGCGGCCTCAACGCAAGAAGCCCTCACCCCGTAAACGATCCAGTGAATCGTTTACGCCTCTCCCAGAGGGAGAGGGAGCTTAGCCGGCGGCCCTTTCACCACCCACCACTCACCACCCACCATTCACAATTCACAATTCACCATTCACCATTCACGTTTCACTTCCTG
>JALHRI010000046.1 GCA_022841525.1 Alphaproteobacteria bacterium
AAGCAATCCAGTGGGCATCACCACTCCTTTGCACCGTTCCTTCTGCCGCTGGACTGCTTCCTCGCTTCACTCCTCGCAGTGACGGTACCTCTGGTGCGTCATTGCGAGGCGAAGCCGAAGCAATCCAGAAAAGCCTTGCCAACAGCGATTACCGACAGAAAAATACTCTTCATGAAACAACCCGCTGTGTATATGATGGCGAGTCGTCGGAATGGCACGATTTACACCGGCGTAACCTCACATTTGCAGCAACGTGCGTTTCAGCATCGCACCCACAGCATGCCAGGATTCACCAAACAATACGGCTGCACGTTGCTTGTGTGGTTTGAGCTTCACGACACCATGGAACGTGCAATTTTGCGTGAAAAACAGCTCAAAGGCGGATCACGCCAGCAGAAAGTTTCGTTGATTGAGGCTATGAACCCTGACTGGCACGATTTATACGAAGAAATTCTGTAACTGGACTGCTTCCTCGCTGACGCTCGTCGCAGTGACGGAGAATAGGGTGTCGTCATTGCGAGGCCTTGGCCGAAGCAATCCAGAAAATCCCCCCGTGCATCCATAGAAAAACCCTAGAAAAAATGCTTGTAATCTTGCGCGTGCGCACTTAGATTGCGCGCGCAATTCATCCTTAGGTTTACCCACGTACGCATGCTATGAGCCGCTCTCACGCTAGTATTTCCAGTATCGCCCGCCGCTACGCCGCCGCGATTTTTGCCGCCAGCAAACCCGCCGCGCAGGAAGCGCTGATCGCCCAAAACCTAAACGCATTGGCGCAGACCATCACCAACAGCCCTGATCTTAAGCGTTTTGTGGCCAGTCCCTCGGTCTCTCCGCAGGTGAAAGCCCGCGCGCTGGTGGCGGCCATGAAGTCTGCCCCAACACTTGCGCAAAAAAGCGTTGAGATGATTGCGCTGCAGGGTCGCGCACCGCTGATGGTGGCGATTGCTTCTGCGCTCTCAGCCATGGTGGATAAAGCCTCCGGCGAGGTGCGTGCGAGTGTCACGGCGGCTGCCAAACTCAGCGCCGCGGATGAGCTTGCCATCACCGCGATGATTGCCAAACATACCGGTAAAAAACCCGTGATCCAGCACGCGACCGATGAGGCGCTGATGGGCGGATTTACGGTGCAAATCGGCTCCACCCTGATGGATGCGAGCGTGAAACGTCAACTTGAAATTCTGCGCCAGCAATTGCTGCGCGCTGCTTAAATAACGCGAAAGGATAGCTTCATGGAACTGCGTGCTTCAGAAATTTCTTCGATCCTCAAACAACAGATTGATGGCATCGCCACCGGGGTAGACATTGCGGAAATCGGCCAGGTGCTCTCGGTGGGTGACGGGATTGCGACCGTCTACGGCCTTGAAAACGTGCAGGCCGGCGAGCTGGTGGAATTTACCGGCGGCCTTAAGGGCATGGCGATCAATCTGGAAGCCGACAGCGTGGGCGTGGTGATTTTCGGTGATGACCGCAGCGTGAAAGAGGGTGATACGGTGAAGCGTACCGGCACGATTGTCGATGTGCCTGTCGGCGAAGGCCTGCTTGGCCGCGTGGTGGATGCGCTGGGCAATCCGCTCGATGGCAAGGGCCCGATTGTGGCCAAAGAGCGCCGCCGCGTAGAAGTGAAAGCGCCGGGCATTATCGGCCGCAAATCGGTGCATGAGCCGGTGCAGACTGGCATTAAATCGATCGATGCGCTGATTCCGATTGGCCGTGGCCAGCGCGAACTGATCATTGGTGACCGTCAGACCGGCAAAACCGCGATCGCGATCGATACGATTTTGAACCAGAAAGCCGCCTTTGAATCCGGCGATAAAAACAAGCAGCTATTCTGCGTCTATGTGGCGATTGGCCAAAAACGCTCAACCGTGGCGCAGGTGGTTAAAAAGCTCGAGGAAACCGGCGCGCTGAAATACACCATCGTGGTCGCCGCGACCGCATCCGATCCGGCGCCGCTGCAATTCCTTGCGCCCTATACTGGCTGCGCAATGGGTGAATTCTTCCGCGATAACGGCAAGCACGCGCTGATGATTTACGATGATCTCTCCAAGCAAGCCGTGGCGTACCGCCAAATGTCGCTGCTGCTGCGCCGCCCACCGGGTCGTGAGGCCTATCCGGGTGACGTGTTTTACATCCACTCGCGCCTGCTCGAGCGCGCGGCAAAAATGTCGGATGATAAGGGTGCAGGCTCGCTGACCGCGCTGCCGATCATTGAAACGCAGGCAGGTGACGTCTCGGCCTATATTCCCACCAACGTGATCTCGATCACCGACGGGCAGATTTTCCTTGAGACTGAACTGTTCTACAAAGGCGTGCGCCCGGCGGTCAACGTGGGCTTATCGGTATCGCGCGTGGGTTCCTCGGCGCAGGTGAAGGCGATGAAACAGGTCGCGGGCACCATCAAGCTGGAGCTGGCGCAATTCCGCGAAATGGAAGCCTTCGCGCAGTTTGGTTCGGATCTGGATGCAGCAACGCAGAAGCTTCTGGCTCGCGGCCAGCGCCTGACCGAGCTGCTCAAGCAGCCGCAATACTCACCACTGCAGATGGAAGAACAAGTCTGCGTAATTTACGCTGGCGTGAAGGGTTTCCTCGATGATCTGCCGCTGAATAAAGTGCGCGCCTTTGAAGATGCGCTGCTGAAAGAACTGCGCGATGTGCGTGCGGCCAATATTCTTGACGTGATTCGCAAAGAAGAAAAACTGAGTGATGAGGTGGAAACGCGCCTGAAAGACGCGATTGCCACGGTGAAAAAACGTGTGCTGGCGTAGGAATTCTCATGCCCTCATTGAAGGATCTT
Organism: Alphaproteobacteria bacterium; assembly: GCA_022841525.1. GTDB lineage: Bacteria > Pseudomonadota > Alphaproteobacteria > Rickettsiales > UBA3002 > JALHRI01. The sequence goes on from JALHRI010000046.1 coordinate 2,798, forward strand.
AAAAACCGGATCAAATCCGTCAAATCGACGCAGAAGATCACCAAAGCGATGAAGATGGTGGCGGCGAGCAAGCTTCGCCGTGCGCGCGATGCGGCGGAAGCCTCGCGCCCTTATGCGACGGCAATGGAAGCCATGGTCGCGCGGCTGGCGGTGGGCTACCGCGATAATCCGCACGCACCTAAATTACTCGCCGGAACGGGCAAGTCGGACACGGTGCTGATAATTGCTGCAACGGCTGACCGCGGACTATGCGGCGCGTTTAACGGTAGCATTGTGCGCAGTGTTCGCCGAAGCGTACAGGCGCTGCGTGCCGAGGGCAAAACCGTCTATCTGTACACGGTAGGGCGCAAAGGCCGCGACTTGCTGGGCGCGGAATTCAAAGACATCATCATCGGCGGCAAAACCGATATTGCGCGCAAAACCGTGGAATATAACACCGCCGAGGCGATTGCGGTGGAGGTGTTGAAGCTGGTGGAGTCACGAAACATTGATGTGGTGACGCTGGTGTATAACCATTTCAAATCCGCAATTTCGCAGGTCGTCACCGAGCAGCAGCTGATGCCGCTTGCAATAAGTGATCAGAGTCGAGAGTCGAGAGTCGAGAAAAAAGATGCGTCACTCGACTCTAGCCACTCGACTCTAGCCACTACTTCTTACGACTACGAACCGGAAGAAGAAGTGATTCTGGCCGATTTGCTGCCGCGTAATTTCTCGATGCAGATTTTCAAAGGCCTGCTCGAATCTGCTGCTTCGGAACAAGGTGCGCGCATGAACGCGATGGAAAACGCCACCAAAAACGCCGGCGAGATGATCAAGAAACTCTCGCTGAAATATAACCGTACGCGCCAAGCGAACATCACGCGCGAGCTGATCGAAATTATTTCCGGCGCGGAGGCACTTTAGTGAGTTCAAAGCCGACATTTGATCCGGGTAAGAGTGACGAGGAGCGTAATCGTTTGGCTGCGCGTGACTTATTTTGCAAAGCAGACGGAACTGCCCTATCTCAGGAAGATGCCCGCACACTGATTGGGACGATGAAGTGGCGGCAACAATCATCCACAGTGTACGATGCGCTTATCTCGCTTGAAACTTTGGCTGCGCTGAGCATTGACCAACGGCGCTGGCATGAATTAGAAATCCCTGTTTTTGCCTCGGCAATAGGCGCCAAACCGGTGCGCTATTTCCAGATAGGCCATGATTTTGCGCATATCGGCATATTGGCGTATTTGGAAGATATGGCCGGTAAAGAATGGGCGGAGGCAAATAAATTTTCCTCGCAACAAGATCTTAAACGTTCGCAAACACCTATCAAATAAACAAAATTTACTTCAGGAGACCATCATGGCAGCAGTAGAAAAACTTCACGTAGCACAGCACGGTGCCATCACGCAGGTGATTGGCCCGGTGGTGGATATCACCTTTCCCGCAGGGCAGCTGCCGGCGATTTTAAGTGCGTTGGAAACCACAGTCGATGGTCGCCGCCTGGTGCTCGAAGTGGCGCAGCATTTGGGTGAAAACACCGTGCGCGCGATTGCGATGGACTCGACCGACGGCGTCGTGCGTGGCCAAAGCGTGACCGATACTGGTGCTCCGATTTCGGTGCCGGTGGGCCCTGAAGTATTGGGTCGTATTATGAACGTGATTGGCGAGCCGATTGATGAGCGCGGGCCAGTAACCACCAAGCAGCTTGCCCCCATCCATGCAGAAGCACCTGCCTTTGTCGATCAATCAACCGATGATGAAATTTTAGAAACCGGCATTAAGGTCATCGACCTGCTCGCACCTTACGCCAAGGGCGGAAAGATTGGTCTGTTCGGCGGTGCGGGCGTGGGTAAAACCGTTCTCATCATGGAGCTGATCAACAACATCGCCAAAGGTCACGGCGGGTATTCGGTGTTTGCGGGTGTGGGTGAGCGTACCCGCGAAGGTAACGATTTGTACCATGAAATGATCGAATCGGGCGTCATCAATTTAGAAGATCAAACCAAGTCGAAAGTGGCGTTGGTATACGGCCAAATGAACGAGCCTCCAGGAGCGCGTGCGCGCGTGGCGCTCACCGGCTTAACGCAGGCGGAATATTTCCGCGATGTGGCCGGCCAAGACGTACTATTCTTCGTCGATAATATTTTCCGCTTTACGCAGGCCGGCTCGGAAGTATCGGCGCTGCTGGGTCGTATCCCTTCGGCGGTGGGCTACCAGCCGACATTGGCGACCGAAATGGGCAATCTGCAAGAGCGCATTACCTCGACCAATAAAGGCTCGATTACCTCGGTACAGGCCGTGTATGTTCCCGCCGATGACTTGACCGATCCGGCGCCTGCGACCTCGTTTGCGCATTTGGATGCCACCACCGTACTTTCCCGCCAGATTGCCGAGCTGGGGATTTATCCGGCCGTGGATCCGCTGGATTCCACCAGCCGCATGTTAAGCCCTGCGGTGGTAGGTGAAGAGCATTATCAGGTGGCGCGCGATGTACAAAAAGTGCTGCAAACCTATAAATCGCTGCAAGATATTATCGCGATTTTGGGCATGGATGAGCTTTCGGAAGAAGATAAACTCACCGTGGCGCGGGCGCGTAAAATTCAGCGCTTCTTAAGCCAGCCGTTCCACGTGGCGGAAATTTTCACCGGTAAGCCTGGTAAATACGTGAAGCTTGCCGACACGATTAAGAGCTTCAAAGCGATTGTCGCGGGCGAGTATGATGATCTGCCGGAAGCGGCGTTCTATCTGGTGGGATCGATTGAAGAAGCCATCGAGAAAGCCAAAGAACTAGCTAGCGCGTAGGGCTGGCCTTAACGATAAGGATGATGCCATGACGCAGCTATTTCCGATCAAAATCATCTCGCCAGAAAAACTGGTGTTTGATGCCAACGCGCAGCTGGTCGAAATACCCGGCCGCGAAGGCGATTTTGGTGTGCTGGCCAAGCACGCCCCGTTTTTTTCGATGCTGCGCCCGGGCGTGGTCACGGTGCATATTCACGGCGAAGCGAAAAAGCGCTTTTTCGTAACCAGCGGATACGCCGAAATTTCTCCCGATCAGACGGTGATTTTGTCGGATCATATTGAAGAGCTGGAGCAGATTAATCCCGATGAAGCGCGCGAGGCTTTCGTTGCGGCGCAGGAAGCGCTCAAATCCGCCAGCGATATGGATGAACGCCAGCACGCGATGCGTCGCCTGGAAGCTGCCTCTGCACTGGTTGCAGCAGTCAAAGCGGCGTAGTTTTTTCTGCCTGAATAAGACCCTCACCCGAAATTTGTAAACAAATTTCGACCTCTCCCGCAGGGAGAGGTTTTCCCCAGCTCTTATACCTCTCCCTGAGGGAGAGGTCAAAAACGCTTCAGCGTTTTTGGGTGAGGGAAAAGTTACTTCCTATTCAAACAAACTCGAGACCGAGCTTTCATCGCAGATGCGGCGCACCGCTTCGGCCAGAAGTGGCGCAATAGTAAGCCTGCGAATTTTATTACATGCGGCCGCCTGAGCACTAGCGCGGATCGAATCGGTGACGACCAGCTCGCGCAGCACTGACGCGCCGATGCGCTGGATCGCAGGGCCGGAAAGTACGCCGTGCGTGGCATAGGCCGTGACGGAGGCCGCGCCTGAATCCATCAGCGCCTGCGCCGCATTGCACATGGTGCCGGCGGTGTCTATAATGTCATCGACTAAAATACAGTGGCGACCTTGCGTGTCGCCGATAATGTTCATCACTTCGGAGTGATTGGCGCGGTCGCGGCGCTTATCAACAATCGCCAGATCGGCTTTCAGCCGTGTGGCCAGCGATCGCGCGCGCACCACGCCGCCCACATCCGGCGAGACCACGACAATCTCACCGAGATTTTTGATATTCGCCTGAATATCGCTGACGAATACCGGGCGGGCATAAAGGTGATCGACCGGAAGGTCGAAAAAGCCCTGAATCTGGCCTGCGTGCAGATCAAGCGTGAGCACGCGGTCAGCACCGGCAGAGGCGATGAGGTTCGCCACCAGCTTTGCGGTAATCGGCGTGCGTGGGCCGGGTTTACGGTCTTGCCGCGCATAGCCAAAATAGGGAATCACTGCCGTGATCCGCTTGGCGGAAGCGCGCTTGAGCGCATCGAGCGCGACCAGCAGCTCCATAATGTGATCGTTTGCCGGCTGCGCGGTGGGCTGAATGAAAAACACATCCTCGCCGCGAACATTCTCGCCGATCTCCAAGAAAATCTCATCATCGGAAAAGCGCTTGATGGCAATGTCGCACAAGCTCACGCCTAAATACTGCGCCATTTGCGCAGCCAGTTCGGGATTGGCGGTACCTGCGATGAGTTTCATGAAAAAGCTGTCCTATTCTCTCTCATCCTGAGCGAAGCGAAAGATCTCAAAGAGATTCTTCGGCGTTGCCTCAGAATGACACGTGTCGCACACCCGTTACCCCAAATCATGCGGCGCAGCAATCCCTAACTGGCGGCAGGCCTCGGCCACCACGATGCCGGCAGCCATCGCCACATTGAGCGAGCGCATGCCAGGCCGCATGGGAATACACAGCGTGCCCTCGGCGATAGAGTATAGTGCGCGCGGCGTTCCCGCCGATTCGCGCCCGAGCATGAGGTAATCGCTTGGTGCGAAACGATGCGTGGTGTAAGGCGCTGCACCGTCGGTTTCCAGTAACACCAGGCGCCCGGGATGGGCGCGCTGATATTCTAAAAACTTATCCATATTCAGATGCGTGATGAGCCGCACATGATCGATATAATCCATACCCGCGCGGCGCAACCGGCTGTGATTGAGCGGAAAGCCACAAGGCTCTATCACGTGAATATCCGCGCCCAGACAGGCGCCTAAACGCAAGCATGCGCCAAGGTTTTGCGGAATGTCGGGTTGAAAAAGCACCAGGCGAATCATCGCCAAACTGTCGCACGCGTTGCGCAGTGGCGCAAGAAATTCATGCACGCACGCGCGTTTGCTGCACTGCGCTTGACAGGGCGCATGCAAGCCTCTAGCTGCTTTAGGAAAAGACGGAGACTCCAGATATGAGCGATCAATCCAACTCGGCCAACCCGGCCAACCTGGCGCAGCCCGAACGCCGCGATTTCATGATTCTCACCGCGCAGGCAATGGCGGGACTGGGCGCAGCTGCTGCCATCTGGCCGTTTGTCGATAGCATGAACCCAGCTGCTGATACGCTGGCGCTGGCCTCCACGGAAGTGGATTTATCGGCGGTGGCCGAAGGTCAGGAAATTAAAGTCATGTGGCGCGGTAAGCCGGTGTTTATTCGCCACCGCAGCGCCGCGCAGATTGAGGAAGCCAAAGCCGTCCCCCTTACCGATCTGCCCGATCCTGAGGCGGACAGCGCGCGGGTGAAAGAAGGCAAAGAGCAATGGCTGGTGATGGTGGGTGTGTGCACCCATTTAGGCTGCGTTCCGGTGGGCAATGAAGCGGGCGATTATAAAGGCTGGTTCTGCCCTTGCCACGGTTCGCACTACGATACATCGGGGCGTATCCGCAAAGGCCCCGCGCCCAAAAATCTGGCAATCCCGGAATATAGTTTTTTAAGCGACACCACGGTGCGCATCGGCTAATCGGAGCATTTTATGGCACTGCATCATCAGACCCCTTACACTGGCATTATCGGCTGGATCGATAGCCGCCTGCCCATCATTTACGCGATGGATAAGGTGATCGGCGCGAAGCATCCCACGCCGAAAAACCTCAATTACGCCTGGAATTTTGGATCGCTGGCGGGCTTATGTCTGGTGATTCAGATTTTGACCGGATTGTTTCTGGCCATGCATTATAACGCCAGTGTCGCCGGTGCGTTTGACTCGGTCGAGCGCATCATGCGCGACGTCAATTACGGCTGGCTGATTCGCTATATGCACGCGGTAGGCGCGTCGATGTTTTTTATTGTGGTCTACGCGCACATCTTCCGCGGGCTGTATTACGGTTCCTACAAAGCGCCGCGCGAGTTATTGTGGATATTGGGCGTGCTGATTTTGCTCCTCATGATGGCGACCGCCTTTATGGGCTACGTCCTTCCCTGGGGGCAGATGAGCTTTTGGGGCGCCACCGTGATCACCAATTTATTCTCCGCGTTCCCATTAGTGGGCGAGCCGATTGTCAACTGGCTGTGGGGCGGTTTCTCGGTCGATAACGCCACGCTCAACCGCTTTTTTGCCCTGCATTTTCTGATGCCGTTTTTAATCGTCGGCGTGGTGATGCTGCATATTGTCGCGCTCAATGCGTATGGCTCGAACAACCCGACGGGTGTGGAAGTCAAAACCGAGAAAGATACGATTCCGTTTCACCCCTATTACACGGTGAAAGATTTTTTCGGCATCGGCGTGTTCCTGCTGGTGTTTGCCTATTTCGTGTTTTACGCGCCGAACTATCTCGGCCATCCGGATAATTACATTCCGGCCGATCCGCTGGTAACGCCTGCGCATATTGTGCCGGAATGGTACTTCCTGCCGTTTTACGCCATGCTGCGCGCGATCGTATTTGATATCCCGCTATGGCTGATTGGCGCGCCGCTCTTGCTGGTTGCCTCAGCGCTTGTGATGCTGGGCTTAAAAACCGCGTCGCTGACGGGTAAGAATCTGAAAAATGCGCTGCTGGCAGGCGGTATCGGCTTCGTGCTGGTGATCGCCGGTCTCACCGGTGGTGTCATCAATTCCAAGCTCGGCGGTGTACTCACCATGTTTGGCGCGATTGCGATTTTATTCGTGCTGCCCTGGCTCGATACATCCCCGGTGCGCTCTGCAACCTACCGCCCCATTTATAAGAAGTTTTACTGGGTGCTGGCGGCAGATTGCATTTTGCTTGGCTGGCTGGGCGCGATGCCTGCGGAAGGCATTTACGTGATTTTATCGCTGATCGGCACGGGCTACTATTTCTTCCATTTTGTGGTGCTGTTGCCGCTGCTTGCGAAAATTGAAAAAACCCTGCCCGAGCCCAGCTCGATCAGCGCGGCGCAAAGCCACGCGTAAGGAGAGATTATGAACGCTATAATTCGTCCGCTTGTTGTTGCTTGTGCCCTCATGATTTGCGGCGCAGCGTATGCTTCAGAGGCGCCTGTTCCCAAGCACATGCGCTGGTCGTTTGATGGCGCGCTGGGTCGCGTCGATGCGCCCTCGGTGCAGCGTGGGTTGCAAGTCTACCGCGAAGTGTGCGCTGCCTGCCACGGCCTGTCGCGCGTGCCTTTCCGCCGCTTGCAGGATGTGGGTTTCTCGGAAGCCGAAGTGAAAGCGCTGGCGGCTGAATATCAGGTGGTGGATGGCCCCAACGATGACGGCGATATGTTTGAACGTGCCGGCCGTCCGTCGGATAAATTCCCGTCGCCCTTCGCTAATGAAAAGGCCGCCCGCGCCAGCCATAACGGTGCCTATCCGCTGGATTTAAGCCTCATCGTCAAAGCCCGTCCGGATGGTGCGAATTATCTGTATTCCCTGCTCACAGGCTACAGCGATGCGCCAGCAAGTGTCGAGGTGCCTGAGGGGGCCTATTACAACAAATATTTCCCCGGCCACATCATCAAAATGCCGCCGCCCATTACCGCAGATGGTCAGGTCACCTACCAGGATGATACACAGCCCAGCGTTGATCAGATGGCGCGCGACGTGGTGCATTTCCTGCAATGGGCTGCCGAGCCGGAGATGCAGGAGCGCAAAGCCATGGGCATGCGGGTGATGATTTTCCTGATCGTGCTGACGGTGTTCTTCTATATCGCCAAACGTCGTATCTGGTCACGCATCGGTCACTAAACACGGTTCTTAATGTAAGGCTACACGTGTAGCCTTAGAAAAGGGCGTCATGTCAACCATGCTCGAAGCGGTGGTACTCGGGGCACTCGAAGGCCTCACCGAGTTTTTACCGGTTTCTTCGACCGGGCATTTAATCCTCGCCGGCTGGCTGATGGATTTTCATGGCCCTGCTGGCCATGTGTTTGAAATTGTCATTCAGTTCGGCGCGATTTTGGCGATCTGCTGGCTCTACCGCATGAAAATCTGGCAGCTATCGCGCGGCGTACTCACTGGGGATGCACCGTCGCGCGGCTTTGCGTTGGCGGTGATTATCGCCGTGTTACCCGCCATTATACTAGGCGTGAGCTTTCATAAAACGATCAAAGAAGTGCTGTTTTCGCCGCTCACGGTGGCCGTCGCGCTGGTGGTAGGCGGTGTGCTGATGCTGGTGCTGGAACGCATCGCACCGCCACCGCGCAAAACGAGCTTTGACATGATTCGCTGGAAAACCGGGCTTAAAATTGGCCTGTGCCAAACGCTCGGCATGATTCCTGGCGTTAGCCGCGCAGGCGCAACGATGATGGGCGCACTGATGCTTGGTATCGAGCGCAAGGCCGCCGCCGAGTTTTCCTTTTTCCTCGCGATTCCGACCATGCTCGGTGCAGCCAGTTACGATCTGTACAAGAACTGGCATCATCTGCACGCGCATGACGGCGAAATCATTGCGGTGGGCTTCGCCGCCGCCTTCCTCAGCGCGCTGATCGTGGTGCGCTTTATGCTGCGCATTGTCAGCACCTATGGTTTCGCACCCTTTGCCTATTACCGGATCGTCTTAGGTTCAGGCATGCTGGCGTATTTGCTGTTTTAATCCTCTGCCACCGCTTCGCTTGGCGGGTCGTTTTTGCGGCGGGTGAGCATCTGCCGGATCTCGGAAATTTCCACGGTTTTCAGCACCAGCAGCATGACGGCATATACCAGCCCACCCAGCGCGACGATCATCACCAGCCCAAACGCGATCTGAGCGCTGTGGCCGTGCGGTGCATACATCAACAGCGCGCGCTGCGCAGCCGCAATCGCCAGCGCCATGAGTGCGGCCGATAGCAGCATTTTCGCCAGCCGTTCTTTGGTCACTGCGTGCAGCTGAAATTGCCCGCGTCGCGTAAGAATCAGGAGCATCAGCGTGAGGTTCACCCAGCTGGCAATCGAGGTGGCCAGCGCCATACCGACATGGCGCAGCGGCCCCATCAGGATCAGGTTAAACGCCAGATTCACCGCCACGCAGACCATCGCAATTTTGAGCGGCGTTTTGGTATCGTGATGGGCGTAAAAGACCGGCGCAAAGACTTTCACCGATAAAAACGCCGGCAGCCCCAGCGCGAAGGCGAACAGCGCGCCCTGGGTGGCGATACGATCAGCGATGGAAAATGCCCCGCGCTCATAGACCACCTGGGTGATGAGGCCGGGAATCACCATCAGCGCCAGCGTTGCCGGAATGCCAAACAGCAGCACCATTTCCAGTGCGCGGTTCATCTGGGTGATAGCAAGCTCGCGCTTGCCTTCGCGCAGTAACTTAGAAAGCATTGGCAGCAATGCGGTGCCTACCGCCACGCCGATCATGCCAATCGGCAACTCGACAATGCGGTCAGCGTAGTAAAGATACGAGACCGCCCCGGGGATGTGCGAGGCGATCATCACATCGACCAGCAGGTTAATCTGCATCACGCCGGAGCCAAGGGCGGCCGGTGCCATCAGCAGCAGCATGGTTTTGACTTTCGGGGTAAGGCGTGGGCGCAGCAGCGTGGGCAGCATATCTTCGCGGATGCAGGCAGCAATCAGCCAGCCGCACTGCACGATACCGGCGATGAACACCGAAATAGCCAGCGCGTGCGCGGGGGTATCGGTGTAGCGGGTTAAAAACACCATTCCCAGCACCATGCAGAGATTCAGCAGAATCGGCGCGGATGCGGGGGCAGCAAAACGGTTCAGGCTGTTAAGCACCCCGCCCATGAGCGAGACCAGCGAGATAAACAAAATATACGGAAAACAGATGCGCGATAGCTCAACGGTGAGCGAGAATTTCTGCGGGCTTTCAGCAAATCCCGGGGCAAATAGTGGCATCAGCCAGGGCATGAAAAGAATAAACAGGGCATTGAGCAGCAGTAGCACCCAGATCAGCACGCTTAATACTTCGGAGGCGAAATGGCGCGCCGCATCGCGCCCTTCGGCGGTAAGCAGGCTTGCAAAACTGGGCACAAACGCGGCGTTAAACGCGCCTTCGGCAAAAATACGGCGGAAGAAATTCGGCAGTTTGAAGGCGACAAAAAACGCGTCTGACAGGTAGCTGGCGCCGATTAAATTGGCCATCATCGCATCGCGCACGAAGCCCATGATGCGTGATCCGAGGGTATAAAACCCTACCGTGAAGGATGATTTTGCTAAAGACATCCTGCCTTGCTTAGCGTAAGAGAGCCTGCCTGAACAATCACTATCATCACTGAGCATGACACGGGACTTTCAAATCATCCGCCTGCGCGCAAATGGCCACAGCATCAGCGCAGAGAATACCGCCCTGGCGATCGGCAATTTTGACGGGGTACATGCTGGCCACCAGGCCGTGATGCAGCAGATGCTGCAGGCCGCACGCAGCCAGAACCTCACGCCGTCCGTGCTGACCTTCGCGCCGCATCCGCGGGCGTATTTTGCCCGCACCCAAGCCCCGTTTTTGCTGCAGCCCTTCGCAGCGCGCCTTCGCACCTTGCGCGATCTGGGGGTGGCGCGTATTTTTGTGCTGTGGTTCGATCACGCGATGGCGCATTTAAGTGCGCAGGATTTTTGCGATCAGATACTCACCACCCGTTGCCGCGCGCAGGCCGTGATGACGGGGGAGAATTTCCATTTCGGCTATCAGCGCAAGGGGGATGCGGCGTTTCTATCGCGCTGGGCGAAGGCGGCGGGCAGAGAGTTTCACGCCGTGAGCGCGCTGCATATCCACGGCGATATTTGTTCTTCCACCCGTATTCGCACCGCCCTGCGCGCTGGCGATGTAACGCTTGCCAGCCGCCTGCTCACCCGGCCACATCGTCTGGAGGGCTGCGTGCTGCACGGCGATAAGCGCGGCCGCACGCTGGGCTTTCCCACCGCCAATATCGCGCTGATGCCGCACTGCATCACGCCTGCTTATGGGGTGTATGCACTGCGCGCGACATTGCCGGATGATACGCGCTTTGAGGGGGTCGGCAATCTCGGCCTGCGTCCGAGCATTGAGGGGGAAAGCGCCGCCCGGCTGGAAGCGCATCTGTTTGACTATCAGGGCGATCTCTACGGCAGGCATCTGCGCGTCGAGCTGATGGCATTTTTGCGCCCTGAGAGGCGCTTTGATACGCTGCAAGCGCTCACCCATCAGATCGCAGTGGATGCGGGCAACGCTAAAGATTTTTTCGCAGCAAAGGACGTCATCTGATGAGTATCAAAACAACCAATGCGCTGCGCGTGAGCGCGATGGTATTGGTGTTGATGCTGCTCGATCAGCTCAGCAAGGCCTGGGTCATGGAACTACTGCGCGACGCGCCGACGCATAGACTCACCGTCACCGATTTTTTCTCACTCGTCACGGTGTATAATTACGGTGTGAGTTTTGGCATGTTTGCCATGCCTGGCACGCTGATTCCCTACGCGCTGATAACGCTGGCGCTGGTGATTAGCGCTATTCTGGCGAGGCTTGCGCTTAAAAGCGTCTGCGTCTTCGAGCGCGCCTGCTACGCGCTCATTATTGGTGGCGCATTGGGCAACGTGATCGACCGGCTGCGCTACGGCGCGGTGTTTGATTTTATCTATCTGCATGTGGGCGATGTTGGCTGGCCGGCCTTTAATGTGGCCGATAGTGCTATTTTTCTGGGTGTCTGTGGCCTGTTGTGGCAAACGTTCTTTGCGCGTAAGGGCGCTTGAATTTACCGCGCGTTACTCTACACTCGCGAGCGCAATGAAGTATTTTTTCCTCATCAGTATGATGGTGCTTACCGCCTGCGAAGGCGGTGTGCGCGAAAGTCTGGGCATTAACCGCAATGCGCCCGATGAGTTTGTGGTAGTATCGCGCCCACCGCTTTCGGTGCCGCCAGAGTTTGATCTGGTGCCGCCTACCCCGGGGGCTATCAGCCCGCAGGAATCGGCGCGTGGCCGTGCGCAAAGCGCGCTGTTAGGCGGCAGCGAAACGGCGGTAGAATCGGTGAGTGCTGCAGGTACCGCCTCCAGCGCGGAGGCCAGTTTTTTGAGCAAGCTGAAAGTGGACGAGGCGGATCCGAACATTCGTCAGGTACTTGGCAAAGATCTTACCACCAAGCCGCCAACGAAAGACGCCAAATCGCTTCTTGAAAAGCTTAACATCACCCCCACGCAGCAACCCGTGGTCGATGCCAAGAAGGAGACCGAGCGGCTGCGCGCCAATAAAAAATCCGGCAAGCCGGTGACCGAGGGCGAAACGCCAACGGTGGATTCCTCAAAGAAAAAGAGCGTGCTCGATGTGCTGTTTTAATTCAGGCCTGCTTCGTTCGGGCGCAGGCGGTGCGGCTCGATGATCAAACGTTATTTTTTCATTCTGCTGGCGCTGCTGGCGATCACTGCTGCCGGGCTGACGTACTACCTGCACATGCAGTCGCGCACGCAGAAAACCACGAAGGAATTATTCCCCGTCATCCGCACCACGCTTGCTAACGG
>JALHRI010000047.1 GCA_022841525.1 Alphaproteobacteria bacterium
CAAAACGTACACTTGCGCTGCGGTTCTCGAACCTAACGATTTTCGCTGCAGAGGAAATTCTTAATCTAAACGACTATCGTCATAAAAAAACGGCCTGAGAATCCTCAGGCCGTTTTCGTATCAGATGGCAACAATGCTTACGCAACCAGTTTCAGATTGGTCGCCGATTGCTTGCCGTTATGGGTGGTGAGTTCGAATTCAACGCTCTGACCATCACGCAGGCTGTTAATGCCTGCTTGCTGCAGCGCGGTGATGTGCACGAACACGTCTTTCGAACCATCAGCCGGCGCAATAAAGCCGTAACCTTTTGTTGCGTTGAACCATTTCACGGTACCGTTTGCCATGGAAATCTCCTTAAGTTGGCATGAAGGAGCAGCGAACCACACGCTGCACCAGAGAGCTTCGTTGTCGTCTCTCTTGGTCATGCAGTACGGAAAAATCCGGCAGGAAGAATAAGAGCAGGCACGTAAACTCGACTAAAAAACTAGCCTAATTGCGCGCTTCAGGCAAGAAAAAAGCAGCGCTAAAAAAGCTCGGCCTGTCATCAAAACGTCATGATTGCAGGGTAGCACGCAGGCATGAGCTTGGATCCTAACTATTGGGCGAATACTGTCGCCATAAAAGGCATTGCAGATAACGGCGATGCGGCCGCCAGCCTGCTGCCAATTTACCCTTTTCGCAAAAATTCACTACTGGTGATGAGCGATATTCATCGTGGGGCGAATATCTCGGCGTTACCAGAGCACGAAGCATCGCTCACCCGCCAAATGGCGGCCTTCGAGCATGTCGTCATGAACGGCGATAATTTTGAGATGTTCTACATCAACCGTGCCTTTTACGGGTTTAAGCATGATTGGTTTGATCTGCTGACTACGGATATTGCTCAGCTTAGCCGTCCAGAGTTCTGGCAAGATTTTAGCCTAAAACACCATGTAACTCCGGATATCGTGATTGAAAAAGCGATTGCTGAAAGCATTGCATTTTTGAAACAATTTGTGAAAGAAAACCCGCAAACCAAGCTGCATTTCGTGCTGGGCAACCATGAATTAATCAAGAAATTCCGTGGAGAACTTGACGAATTGGAAAAGAATAACGCCAATTTTGAGTGGAGCCCAGAAGCGATCAAAATCGGCGATGCGATGTTTGTTCACGGTGATTTAAGCATCGGCAGAACCACCGATCAGGCGCGAAAAACCTACCGTATACGAGAGGCGCATGGGCATATGGGGTGGATCAAGGTCTTGACACTTACTTTAGAAGAGCCTGGGCAGACGGTCGTCAACCTTATACGCTATCCTTGGCTGTGTATCCCCAAGATGGATCGCTGGCTGAAGCGCCATGATGGCACAGTAAATGCTAAAGGCGAGCCGAAACTTCATATGAAAGAAGATGGTGAGACAAAGCCGTTTTCAATGGAGGGTATTCATCACGTCTTTTTCGGCCACACGCACATCAAGTTTTCCGGCCTACCATCAAAACTATTCCCAGATGTGGTGTATCATAATACCGGCGCGCTGACCAAAACCGTGATGAAGCACTGGTGGAAGCGGTTTGCTGGTCATGGCATGCTCGAGGCGACCATTGGTGATCATGGCGCACTAGAGAGCATTCAACCGTTCCGACTGGAAAATGACCGCGGCGAGCAGGCGCGCTGCTAGCGCTTTTCAGGCTGCATTATGGCAGGCCTTCTCGCGCGCAGGTAGAAAAATCGTATATAATACAATAGTTTTGGCGTGAATCTTCATCAAATCTTCATAGATTTGTGCGATGATCATGCTATAGCCGCGCAGACACATGGCACAGGCAATGAAAAATAAAGATACAGATGGAAGTGGTGACGCTATGGACGGGCAGGCGGCAGGGTTTCGTGACGCAGCAGTGCCAGCTGATGCAGAGCTGGATGCGTTTTATTCGCGACTAAATCTGGATTGTAAGAGTGGCGTTTCAATCGCAAAGCGCCTTGAGCAGGCGGTCGCGCTTTATTATTTTAAAGCTGCTCAAATATGGCACAAGTTCGCTTCTCAAGAAGCACCAGCCGTTCTGGGTGAGCAAACAATGCGCAACAGTGGCAGTATCGCCCAACTCATAGCGCTTGCAAAAAGTAATAGCCCTGAGGTGATTGCTGAACAGGCGGATCTATATAAACTACTAATGCTACGCGGTAGAAGACGAGATAAAACCACTGAAGACCCTCATGGGAAGCAGGTATATGATTTGGCAGAAAGGGACTTTAGAGCTGCCAAGATGGGATCTGATGATGTTCGTGCCGCACGTACCCTGATGGAGAAAGCCACCACACTCGCGCTTCGGGCCGAATTTACAGAAAATCAGTTAGAAATGATCAGGACAGCAGCCTCGGCAGACAAAGCTGCCGGTGCAAGCCGTTAGTGCGAAGCAGCCACGGGCAGGCTGAGAGTAATCTTCAAAAAATGCGTATCTTCACTGGCCGCGTGTACATTGCCGCCATGCATGGCGATGAGTTTCGCCACCATCGTCATCCCCAAATCGCCGACAGAATTGCGCGCGCCAGCTGCGCCAATGCTTGCGATCATCTCGGCAAGCGGTGCCGCCAGTACGCGCGTGGCGGCGCTAAAGGTGATGCGGGTCGTATCCGGCGCATCGTGCGTGGCGTGAACGCTAATCTCCGCGCCCGTTTTGCCGTAGCGCGCAAGCAGGCTGATGACTTGCATGAACGCCTGTTTGAGGCGCACGGCATCTGCCTCAATCATGGGCAGTGCTGAGGGCGTATAATGTAGCTGAAGCCCGCGCGATTTCACCAGCTCACCGCTTAAGCCGCAGACCTGCGCGAGTAGTTCTGACAGATCGCAGCCGGCGCGATCCAGCTGCAAATACCCCGCTTCAATACTCGCCAGATCGATGATGGCGCTAATGAGCGTGCTTAAATGCTGCGAGGATTCATAAATATGCGCCACATAGTCGGCTTGCGTCGCATTGAGTGGCCCGATATACGATTTTGAGAGCATCTCGGCGAAGCCGGAAATCGAGGTCAGCGGCGAGCGCAGTTCGTAGGACATGTTGGCGAGAAACTCGGTTTTCACGCGGTCCGCCGCTTCGAGCGCTTCGTTTTTCTCGCGCAGTGAACGCTCCAGCAAGGTGGAATCGGTCACGTCAAGAAAGGTCACCAGTGTTGCGCCATCCGGCAGCGGCACGCTGGCGCAGTCGATCACGCTACCGTCGGCGCGGTCAAAGCGCAGGGCGAGATATTGCCGCTGCTGCAACCGTGCGATGAGATCGCCGGAAAATTTTTCCCAGTCGGTGGTGATGAATAAATCGCGCGCGCTCTCCAGCCAGTCGCGCAGATGCGGCTCGGCGCGGGTGAAGCCGGCCTGAAGCTGCCAGATTTTTTCAAACATCGGGTTGCATAGTCGCAAGCGACCATCTTCGCCGAACACGGCCACCGCCTCGTGCAGATGATCAAGCGTTTCGCGCTGCACGGCAATGAGCGTGTTGTACGAACGCTCCAGCGCGACGCGGTCGGTCACGTCTTCGTACACGAGCAAAATGCCACCCAGCGCATGGGGGATAGCCACCGCGCGCAGAATTTTTCCATCCGGCAGATAATAAAACGATTCATCCGGCCCCATGAGCGAGGTGAAAAGTTTCAGCTGCGCTTGCTTGAAAGCGGCGAAATTGGCATGCTCAGGAAGCTTACGTTTTTCGCGCAGCGCTTCGAGCACTTCGCCGTAAAGCGGCTCTTGATCCAGCCAGTTTTCTTCCAGCTTCCACAGTGCGGCGAAGGCCATGTTGAAATATTTCAGCCGCATGTCGCGGCCGTACATCGCCATTGCTGCGGTAGAGCTTTCCAAAAGATCGCGCAGTACCGAAATATGGCGCTGAATTTCTTCCTGTGCTAATTCCAGCTCGGAAATATCCGAGGCCAGGCCAATGGTTTGCCTCTCTTTGATCAGCGGCAGCTCAACAAACTCGAACAATAAACGCTTACCGCCCATCACGATGTGGCGGCGCACGCGCTGTTCTTCGCCCGTACTCAGTGCTTTGATCGCCAGTTCACGCTGACCGGGGAAACATTCCAGCTCAGCAACGGGCAGATCATCGCTGCTTGATTCCTCAGCGATTTCACTAAAAGCAAGATTGCAAAACATCACGCGGCCTTCGGCATCGCGCTGGCTGACGGGAAGGGGCAGCATGTTGAGGATGTTCGATAAATCCCGCATCTCGCGGGTGAGGTGATCCAGCGTGGGCGAGGTGGGCGCTGGAACATCTTCCTGCCCGTCTGCTTCAGAAGACGTAGGCGCACGACGCATGCGTGCGAAGCCCCATCCGCAGATGGCGCCGGTGAGCGCGCTGAGTAAAAGATAGATCATGCGCGCAGCATGCACGAATTTGCGCGAAGCTCAAGCACTGTGCGTATAATGCTTGACGAATGGCGATTCACGAATCACAGCTTGAGGCGATGGAATATTACCTGCTCATCAAGGCGCTGCATATTATCAGCTTCACCAGCTGGATGGCGGGGCTGTTTTACCTGCCGCGTCTGTTTGCCTATCACGCCGGTGCGCAAAAAGGCGGGGAGCTTTCCGAAACGCTCAAAGTGATGGAGCGCCGGTTGCTGCGCATTATCATGAATCCGGCGATGATCGCGACCTGGATATTTGGCGTGTGGCTAGTGATCCTCACCGGCTACGGCGCGCCCGGCACCGGCGGCTGGATTCACGCGAAAATCGTGCTGGTGCTGGCGATGTCGGCGCTGCACGGCTTTTTAGCCGCCAGCCGTAAAACATTCCACCGCGACGCTAACACGCGCTCGCCGCGCTTTTACAAGATTCTCAACGAAGTGCCGACGCTGCTGTTTATCATCATTGTGCTGCTGGCAGTCACCAAGCCGTTTTAGCCGCGCGCGACAGCAGAAGTGCTAGCACCTCTTCTGTTTTGAACTTTATCGGTGCGCGCTGTTGCATGGCGCGCAAGCCTATGAAATCTGCGGGTATCTCAGCGCAGGGTGGCCATGACAGGTGCAGCAAGCTGGCCAAAACCCTCTAAAATCAGTACTCTTTAGAAAAAATCGGTTGACGCTGCAGGTAAAATAGCTAGTATGCGCTTGTTCCGTAGCGGCAAATGCGGGTTCGCCCCTTTGCTTTAGCCTTCTGGCTCAGCCGTTTTCTTCACGATTTATTCAAGTTAATCGGCGCGAAAAACACCCCCACGTCACTCGCACACCCAGTCATTCAACCCCAGGTTCACCATGAAACTGCAAGACCTTAAACGCAAACACCCCGACGAACTGCTGAAAATGGCAGAAGAATACGGCATTGAAAGCCCAAGCTCGATGCTAAAACAGGAAATGGTGTTTGCCATTTTGAAAAAGCGCGCCGAGGCCGGCGAAGAAATTAACGGCTCGGGCGTGATTGAAATTCTGCAAGATGGCTTCGGCTTCATCCGCTACCCGGAGGCGAATTACCTCGCCGGTCCTGATGATATTTACGTCTCGCCGTCGATTGTGAAAAAAATCGGCCTGCGCACCGGTGATACGGTGGAGGGCAAACTGCGCGCGCCCAAAGAAGGGGAGCGTTACTTCGCGCTCGGCGAGGTGACCTCGGTGAATTTTGAAGCGCCGGAATCCTGCCGTCACCGCGTGAATTTCGATAATTTAACGCCGCTTTACCCTGAGCAGCGCCTTAAAATGGAATTTCTGGATCCTACCAAAAAGAACGAAATGAGCCGGCGGGTAATCGACCTGATTTCGCCGCAGGGCAAGGGTCAGCGCACGCTGGTGGTGGCACCGCCGCGTACCGGTAAAACCGTGATGCTGCAAAATATCGCCCACGCGATTACGGCGAATCATCCGGAATGTTATCTGATTGTTCTGCTCGTCGATGAGCGCCCGGAAGAAGTGACCGACATGGCGCGCACCGTCAAAGGTGAAGTGGTGAGCAGCACGTTCGATGAACCGGCAACGCGCCACGTGAATCTTGCCGAAATGGTGATTGAAAAAGCCAAACGTCTGGTCGAACATAAGCGCGACGTGGTGATTCTGCTGGATTCCATTACCCGCTTAGCGCGTGCGTACAATACGGTTGCGCCATCATCGGGCAAAGTGCTCACCGGCGGGGTGGATGCCAATGCGCTGCAGCGTCCGAAGCGTTTCTTCGGTGCGGCGCGTAACATTGAACATGGCGGATCGCTGACCATTATCGGCACGGCGCTGATTGAAACCGGCAGCCGGATGGATGAAGTGATCTTCGAGGAATTCAAGGGCACCGGTAACTCGGAAATCGTGCTCGACCGCAAACTATCGGATAAGCGCGTCTTCCCGGCGATGGATGTGACGAAGTCCGGCACGCGTAAAGAAGACCTGCTCTATGATAGCGGCGAGCTGGCCAAAGTCTGGGTGCTGCGCAAAATCTTAAACCCGATGGGTGCGATGGATGCGATGGAGTTCCTGCTCGACAAACTCAAAGACACCAAGAGCAACGATGAATTCTTCGCGCGGATGAACAAGTGACGGGTTTGAGTTAGGCCGTTAGGCCTTACGAACCCGTCATCCCGGCTTTATGCCGGGATCTCCCTATGAGATCCTTCACCGCCTTCAGGATGACGACTATCACGCTATCAGGAGACCCTCATGAACCTCACTGGAAAAAAAGCACTCATCACCGGCGCATCGGGCGGCATTGGCGGCGCGATTGCGCAGGCACTGCACGCCGCCGGCGCATCGCTGGCCATTTCCGGCACCCGCGAAGAAGCGCTTGCCGCGCTGAACACTGAGCTTGGTGGTAGCGCTAAAATCCTCACCTGCAACCTCACCGACGGCGCGGCCGTAGATGCACTGCCTGCGCGCGCGGAAGAAGCCCTCGGCGGGTTGGATATTTTAGTGTGCAATGCGGGGGTCACAAAAGATACACTGGCCATGCGCATGAAGGACGAAGACTGGCAGCGCGTGATTGATATTAATCTGACTGCAACGTTTCGCCTCAACCGCGCAGTGCTCAAAAACATGATGAAGCAGCGCAGCGGGCGGATCATCAATATCGCCTCGGTGGTGGCGGTGATGGGTAATCCCGGTCAGGCCAATTACTGCGCCTCCAAGGCGGGCATGATCGGTATGAGCAAGTCGCTGGCGGCGGAAGTTTCCAGCCGTGGTATCACGGTGAACTGTGTCGCGCCCGGTTTTATCAAAACCGCAATGACCGATGCGCTGAGCGAAGAACAGGCCGCGCGCATCACCGCCAACATTCCCGCCCAGCGCTTTGGTACGCCGCAAGATGTAGCCGCAGGTGTCGCGTTTTTAGCCTCCGACGCGGCGAGTTACATCACCGGTCAAACGCTGCATATTAATGGCGGTTTGCTGATGGTTTAGAAATTGGGACACAATAATTTATTGTGTCCCCGATTCTTTCAATAATTTCTTTGCTTCTTCGAGCTTGTCCAGCCGCTCGCGGGCGAATTTCGCCATGAAGGCGAGGTCTTCTTCTGATAGATGCTCACGCGAATCAATCACGTGCTGAATGATGGCGAAGGCTTCATCGAACTCGCCGCGCTGCTCGTGCAAAAAGGCGGGATATTGCTGCGCCCATAGCGGGATGTGATTCATGCGAGCAAGCGGTGCGGCAATGGCGAGCGCGCGGTCTAGATCGCGGAGTTTATGTTTGGCCAGATACGCGCCTTGCACGAGCCACCACCAGTCATTTTCCGGATGGCGTTTGGCGCGCTTCTCAAGATAATCGACGATGTGTGTAACATCGCCCACGCGCTGGCTTTGCGCGAAATAATAGCTCGCCATGCCGGGAATGGCACCCGAGCGATCATCGAGGGAGTCCATCGCCAAAAACCAGGCGTTAAGCTTGGGATAATCGTAGCGGTAAAGCGCCGTGGTGCGGCCAAACGTATCGCCGGAATATTGCAGCCGCAGGCTGTAGAGACGAAATAAAAACTGTCTATCGCCGAAGGAGAGCAGTGCCAGTTCGCTCAGCGAAGGTACGGGCGGCACAATGCCCAAATCGGGCAGAAATTTCTGGGTGTGATGCTGGTAAATGATCTGCAGTGCAAACAGCCCCAGCGCCAGCAGACTTAAAAAATCGACCCGCAAGCGATGCAGCATGGTGCGTAGCATTAAAAGCCTCGCCTACGCAAATCAAGGATGGCCGCGCATAGCAGCATCGGCACGTAGATCAGGGTTTGCAGTGCGATCAGCCACCCATCCATCACCGCCCCACCGTAATGCAGCCAGCTGGTCTGCGCGAAAAAATCAAGCCGCGGGGTGAGCAGCGCCACTAGTTGCAGCGAGGAGTTGGTGATTTCAGTGAGCAGCGGATCGCCGATGCCGGGTCGGTTGGTGAGGGTGAGCAGAAAAAACCCCATCAGCCGCGCAAGCAGATAACAGGCCGAGGCGACCAGCACCGAAACCACACCGCTTTTTAGGGCAAAGCCAGCAAAAATGGCAAGGCTAACGACGATCAGGCTTTCTGCAAAAAGGCTTGCAGCAAACAGCGCAAAACCGCTCCACGATGCCGGCTGCAACAAGGCGACGAGTACGGCGCAGATGAGCACCAACACCAGCGCTAAAAGGGCAAAGCCAGTAAAATAACCAAGCACCAGCTGAGCGCGGGAAATGGGGCGTGCCAACTGCGATTCCAGCTCACGCGATTCGAGCGATTGATGAATATGAAAACAACCAAACACCATCAGACCAAACATGATGAGTGCGCGCATCGATCCTGCTGCCAGCGTGATGGCGGTAGCCGCTTCTTCCATCAGCGCGGTATAGCCAAACACACTCGAGAGATAGCACACCACCAGCATCAAGACGAGCAGGCCGTGCATGAAGCGATCGCGCAGTGCGATCAGCACAATACTATGTACCACGCCACGCATGGCTTACAGACCCAGCGGCCGGTGATCGTTCATGAATTTATCGTAGATGCGTTTATCGGCCGGGGTGTGATGACCAGCAGCATCCACAATCGTGGCTTTGATGAAAATAATCAGCTCGCGTTTACGTGCGGATTCTTCGCGCGACTTAAAGGCATTACCAATCCACGGCACATCGGAAAGCCCCGGCAGGCCGCCACTACTGCTCGCGGCCACATCTTCCAGCAGCCCGCCAATGACCATGATGCCACCGTTTTTAATTTTCATCACCGAATCCAGCTCGCGCACTTCAACAACGGGAACTTCGGCAGTCAGATCGATCGAGTTGGCGGCGGCTGCAATTGCCGTTCCCGGATCGGGTACACTGTCAATCTGACGTGACAGGCTGGGGCGCACGTTGAGAGTGATTTCTTGAGAATCTAGGTTCACTGAAGGCATGATCGAGAGAATGATGCCAATGGGCACCACGCCACGCTGGCACTGAAACGCGCTGCCGGTGGTGGTGATCGGCCCTACCCCGGTGGTCACCGAATTAGCCTGCGTTTGGTTGCAAGTAAAAAAGATGCGGTTCTCAGCAAAAGTCAGCACCGATTGCTGGTTATTAATGGCGTGCAGACGCGGGCTTGAAAGCGTGCGCGTGGTGCCAAATTGCTGCGTGATGCTGATCACATCTTCCAGGCCGCGACGCGGCCCAGCCGTGCCGCCGTTTAGACCAAAGGTAATACCGCTTGAGGGCGAGATCGAGGTGGTGGGTTGAAAATTAACGTTTAGATCTGCACGCTCAAGCACCGCGTCCCAGTTGATGCCGGTACGGAAATCATCGTTGAGGGTGACTTCGACAATTTTAGCCTCAATAATTACCTGCGCGGAAACATTACGCTTGAGGGTTTCCAGGAAGGTTGCCACCATCTCGTGTTGGCGCTCAGTGGCATTGGCTGAGAGCACGCCCGCCTGACGGTTAATAACGTAACCAGCATTCCCCGCAGGCGCTGCCGGAACTGCACCGCCAGGTGCTGACGGTTGGCCGGCATTTGCCAGAGCTGGCGTGTAGTTAAGAATTTCCCCCACACTGGCGTCGAGCGCTGTCCATAAATCGCTTTCTGCAGAGGCGGTAATGGATGACGTGGTGCCTGAAGTAAAACCCTGCGCACCACCTGCACCGCCAGCTGCGCCACCACCGGCTGCTGCACCACCGCCGACACCCGCGCCACCCGCTGCGCCACCCCCATTCATGGCGGCCGCACCGGCAGAGGCCAGCACATCGGTATTCAGCTTCACCGTATTTTCCGACGAGCGCACCATATTTAAGAAATCAAGCGAGTAGTTTTTTATGTATGGGGTGTCGCGTTCGATGCGCAGCACGCCGCCTTTCATACTATAGCGTAGGCCGGCAAGGTCAGCGATGCGTTCCACCACTTCGTTGAAGGGCTTATTGGCCGCACGGAAATTAATGCCACCTTCAATGCCGCCACCAATTTCGATATCGACACTTGCCAGCCGCGCCAGCTCAAACAGCACGTCACGAATCGCGACATCGTCCGTCACGGCGATTGAGACGAGTTTGCTGTGATGAATTTTTGGTGGGCGCGGCGCGGCTAAAATTTCTGCCACATCAGGAATTGGCGGTGCATCTTGCTGAATGCTTACATCGTCTTTCTGGCGACGCTCGATATTGTCTTTGATTTTTTTCTCACCGCGCGGTGTGTCCATATTGCGGAAATCTTCGCGGTTTAAGTCCCCCGGCCTGTCATGCTTATCGGAAGCGGAAAACCCATCCGTGCCGCGCGAGGGATCGCATGCTGAAACCAGCAAAACCGCACAAAGTAAAGCAAGCCTTGCGCACTCACGCATGGAGCAACCTAATCTGGCTTGCCGGGGTGAACCTGTGAGCGTGTGCGCTCATCATCTGATGTCATTAGCGTTTACGTTAGCGATTTTAGTTCACGCGTGCAAATGTTTTTGCGCACATCATTCACAGATGATTTTTAGCGCAGCACGCCCCAGATTTCCGCAATCGAATCCGGCATCAGCACGCAGACGACCAGCGCGATGAGAAGTGCGGGGCCAAAAGGGAAATAGCGCGCGCCCACCGCCATGCGCCAGACGAGCGCCAGCATGATGCCAAGTACGCCGCTGATGATCATGAAACTGGCGAGCATGAGCGGGCTGATCAGCCAGATGCCGCACACGGCAAGCAGTTTCACATCCCCCATGCCGAGGGCTTCTTTGCGTAGTGCGTAGCTGCCGCCATAACGCAGCAGCGCACCGAGGCCAAGACCCATCATCCCGCCGATGAGTATCTCAGAGGCGGGGAGTTGCTGCGCATCGCCGTAGAGGATGCCTGCGAGCGCCAGCGGAATAAGCAGAATATCGGGCAGTAAATACGACTCCAGATCCGCCAGCATCAGCCCCGCGCTACACCAGCATAATATCAGCATCATGAAGGAGGCCACCGTGAGGCCGTACGCGCCGATAATCAGCAAAGCGCTTAAGGCGCAGGTCAGTTCAATCAGCGGGTAGCGCAGCGAAATGCGCGCGCCACAACAGCGCGCCTTGCCGCGCATCATCAGCCAGGAGAGGATGGGAAGAAGATCGCGTGCGCCCAGCGTCGCCCCGCAGGAAGTGCAGCGCGAACGCGCCGTAACGATAGGCTGATCATGGATAAATCGGTAGGTGACAAGGGAGAGAAACGAGCCGATGCACGCCCCCACCAGCGCAGCAATCAGCGGCATCATGGAGGTGAGGTTGGCGGAGAAGATCATGAACTATTCTACCGGATTATGCTTGAATTGCTGCAGCGCACATGGCACAACCACCTTTAGCAAACCCTAACAAATCCGCCTAGTACCGTGATGCAAATCTCGTGTGTAATTGCTAACGATCATGCCGGTGTGGCATTGAAGCACAGCCTGATGAACTGGCTGGCGTCGCAGCATTACGCCGCGCAGGATTTGGGCACCAATGATGACGCCTCGGTCGACTATCCCGATATGGCCAGTGCGCTGTGTCGTGAAATTACCAGCGGCGCGGCACGCCTAGGCATTTTAATTTGCGGTTCCGGTATTGGCATGAGCATGGCCGCTAACCGCTATAAGGGTATTCGTGCCGCACTTTGCACCACGCCTGAAATGGCGCAACTTGCGCGCGCGCACAATGATGCTAATGTGCTGGTACTGGGCGCGCGGCTGAGCACGCAGGAAGAAGCCACCGCCATGCTGGAGACATTTTTGAATACGGCCTTTGAAGGTGGCAGGCACACACGCAGAATAGAGAAATTAGGATGACATATATTCACCGTCATTGCGAGGAGCACAACGTGCGACGCGGCAATCCAATAGCGTGGTTAGTGGATTGCTTCGCTAACGCTCGCAATGACAACTAACAACAGGAGCACCCCATGACCGCGATTCGCAAACCAAAGGATACAGCCATGAACCCATTTTTTACTGAAAGCCTGAAAGCGCGCGATGCGGCGGTAGCTGGGGCGATTGAAAGCGAATTTGCGCGCCAGAAAAACGGCATTGAACTGATTGCATCAGAAAATATCGTAAGCGCTGCCGTCATGGAAGCGCAAGGCTCGGTATTCACCAATAAATATGCCGAAGGCTATCCCTCCAAGCGCTATTACGGCGGCTGCGCCAACGCCGATGTGGTCGAGCAACTGGCGATCGACCGTGCGAAGGAATTGTTCGCTTGCGCTTATGCCAACGTGCAGCCTAATTCAGGCTCTCAGGCCAATCAGGGCGTGTTTGCCGCCCTCATCAAACCCGGCGACACCATTTTAGGTCAAGCGCTTGCTGCGGGCGGCCACCTCACCCACGGTGCGGCGGTGAATCAATCCGGTAAATGGTTTAACGCGGTGCAATACGGCGTGCGCGAAGATAATCACCTCATCGATTACGATCAGGTCGAAGCGCTGGCGCTTGAGCATAAACCGAAGCTGATTATCGCGGGGTTTTCATCTTATTCTCGGGTGATTGACTGGGCGCGTTTCCGCAGCATTGCCGATAAAGTCGGTGCCTATTTACTGGTCGATATGGCGCATATTGCAGGACTGGTCGCAGCGGGCAGTTACCCATCGCCCTTGCCGCACGCGCATGTGGTGACCACCACCACGCACAAAACGCTGCGCGGCCCGCGCGGTGGCATGATTTTATCCAACTGTCCGGAACTGGTGATCGGCAAAAATGCGCAAGGTAATGATCTCACGCTGGGCGTGGCACTCAACAGTGCGATTTTCCCAGGCATTCAAGGCGGCCCGCTGATGCATGTGATCGCGGCGAAAGCCGTGGCCTTCGGCGAAGCGCTCACGCCAGAGTTTAAGGCGTACGGAAAGCAAGTCATCACCAATGCCCGCGCGCTGGCGGCGGCACTGGCGGCACGTGGCCTCAACATTGTTTCCGGCGGTACGGATAATCATTTGGCGTGCGTGGATTTGCGCCCGAAAAACGTCACCGGCAAAGCCACCGAAGCAGCGCTAGAGCGCGCTGGCCTTACCTGCAACAAAAACGCGATTCCGTTTGATCCGGCCTCGCCGTTTGTAACGTCTGGCATTCGCGTCGGCGCCCCGGCGGGCACCACGCGCGGCTTTGGCGAGAAAGAATTTACCCAGATTGGAAACCTGATTGCGGATGTGATCGACGGCCTGTCGCAACATCCTGAAACGGGCGATGCCGCCATCGAAGCCGCGACCCGCACGAAGGTTCAGGCGCTCTGCGATGCGTTTCCGATTTATGGTAACTAGCCGACAGCCGACAGCTTACAGCTGTTGGCTCTAGGCTGTAAGCTGTAGGCTTCCTTATGCACTGCCCATTTTGTAAACACGAAGATACACAGGTGAAAGATTCTCGCCCCAGCGAGGATGGATCCTCCATTCGCCGCCGCCGTCACTGCCCGGCGTGCGGTGCGCGCTTCACCACGTTTGAACGCGTGCAGCTGCGCGAGCTGATGGTCACCAAATCCAGCGGTGAGCGCAAAGCGTTTGACCGCGATAAAGTCACGCGCTCGATGATGGTGGCGCTACGCAAACGCCCGATCAATGAAGAGGCGGTGGAAATGGCGATCAACCGCATCGTGCAAAAACTTGAGGCGGAATCCGAAGGCGATATTACCTCTAAACGTATTGGCGAGCTCGTCATGAAAGAGCTCAAGAAAATGGATGTGATTGCCTATGTGCGCTATGCCAGCGTCTACCGCGACTTCGATGAAATCGCCGATTTCGCCAGCTTCGTGGACAAAGAATCGCTGGGTTAAACTCGGCGCACTCACGCCGCGAGTTTTTTGTACACCACCCGGCGCGGGACAATTTCGCTGACCCCTAAGCGCTTCTTGCGGTCTTCTTCGTAATCGGCGTAATTGCCCTCGAACCATTCGACGTGGCTATCGCCCTCGAAGGCTAAAATATGCGTGGCGATGCGGTCTAAGAACCAGCGGTCGTGCGAGATCACCACCGCGCAGCCGGCGAAGTCCAGCAGCGCATCTTCCAGCGCGCGCAGCGTTTCGACATCCAGATCGTTGGTCGGTTCATCGAGCAGCAGCACGTTCGCACCCGACTTGAGCATTTTGGCGAGGTGCACGCGGTTGCGCTCACCACCAGAAAGCATGCCGATGGTTTTTTGCTGATCCGATCCCTTAAAGTTAAAGGCCGAACAATAGGCACGCGATTTCATCGAAATTTTTCCAAGCTCAATCACATCTGCGCCGCCGGAGATTTCATCCCACACGGTTTTTTTCGCATCCAGCGCATCGCGCGACTGATCCACGTAACCTAGCACCACCGTTTCGCCGACTTTGAACGTGCCCGAATCGGGCGTTTCGCTGCCGGTGATCATCCGAAATAGCGTGGTTTTACCTGCGCCGTTCGGGCCGATCACGCCGACAATACCGCCTTTGGGCAGACTGAAGGACAGGTTTTCAATCAGCAGCCTGTCGCCGTACGCTTTATTCAGATGCGATGCCTCAATCACATTGTC
>JALHRI010000048.1 GCA_022841525.1 Alphaproteobacteria bacterium
AAGCGGTGATTGAGCTTACCAAAGCCTTCAAAGACAGCGCCGATGATGCCTATGCTATTGCCCTGCTGGCGGATCCGCGCATGACCAGTAACCGGGGGCATCTGGCTTCCTGCGGCATCAGCATGCGCAAAGTGAAGCAGGCGAAAGATGTGCTGGGCGTAGGGCTTCCCACGCTGGAAACGCAAAAGCGTGCGATTGAATTCTTAGACAAACTCGATCACGAGCAGGCGGTGTTTTATGACGCATAATCTGTCGTCCATGGCCATGTTAGCGGCTCAAGCACTGGTCAGCGCCATTGACGAGCGCGTGATGAAGACGCTGAATCTGGATGGCATTGGTGGTCTGCTGGCGCAAACCGGCATCATCAGTCAGGGCGATACCATTGCCTCAAATACCACAGCCAGTGGTATTCCCTCGGCAGACAAAAGCGCGCAGCTTTCGTAATTTGAACTTAGCCAGTTCATTCGCTACACTTAGATTATGACCTACGAAACCATGGAATGCGACCTGCTGATTGTGGGCGCGGGGCCTTCAGGCCTTTCGGCGGCGATTCGCGCGCTGCAACTGAATCCTTCACTGAATGTGATGGTGATCGAAAAAGCCGCCGAAGTCGGCGCGCATATTTTATCGGGCTGCGTGCTGGATCCGATCAGTCTGAATCAGCTTCTGCCAGATTGGAAAGAGCGTGGCGCGCCGCTCAATACGCCCGTGACGTCGGATCATTTTTCGCTCCTTACTTCCAAGCACCGCGTGAAACTTCCCACGCCGCCGACCATGCATAATAAGGGTAATTACGTCATTTCGCTCAGCCAGCTAGTGCGGTTTTTGGGGGAACACGCCGCCAGTATAGGCGTGCAGATTTTCCCCGGATTCGCCGCCGCTGAAGCGATTATTGAAGGCGGGCAGGTGAAAGGCGTGCGCACCGGCGCGTTTGGTATTTCCAAGCAGGGCGAGCATAAACATAGCTACCAAGCGCCGATGGAGCTGCGTGCGAATATCACCCTGTTTGCCGAAGGTTGTCGCGGCTCGCTTTCCGAACAGCTGATGAAAACTTTCGCGCTGCGCGAGGGTGCTGATCCGCAAACTTACGGCATTGGGCTTAAAGAAATCTGGCAGATTGACCCGGCCAAACATCAAGCGGGCAGGGTGGAGCATACCATCGGCTGGCCGCTGGATGCGGGTACGTACGGCGGATCGTTTCTCTATCACATGGAAGGCGGCATGGTGGCGACGGGTTTTGTCGTGGGGCTGGATTATGCCAATCCCCACCTCGATCCGTTCAAGGAATTTCAGCGCTTCAAAACGCATCCGAAAATCCGCCCGGTATTTGAGGGTGGCAAACGCATTGCTTACGGCGCGCGGGCGCTGAACGAGGGCGGCGCGCAGTCTGTTCCGAAGCTGACGTTTGCGGGCGGTGCGATCATTGGCTGCGCAGCGGGCTTCATGAACGTGCCGCGCATTAAGGGCACGCACACGGCGATGGCCTCGGGCATGCTGGCCGCCGAGGCTGCTGTTTCCGGTGATATTAGCAGCTATCAGGCGGCGTATGATAATAGCTGGATTCACCGCGAGTTGCACGGCGTGCGCAACATTCGCCCGGCCTTTCGTTATGGCTTATGGGCGGGGCTGGCTTACAGCGCGCTGGATGCGTATATTCTGCGCGGCAAAGCACCGTGGACGCTTAAACACCACGCCGATCATGCGCAGCTAAAACAAGCTACATCCATGCCGAAGATTGACTATCCGCTGCCGGATAACATCGTCAGTTTTGATCGGTTATCCTCGGTCTATTTGTCATCGACCAATCATGAGGAAGACCAGCCCGCGCATTTAACCCTGCGCGATGCATCCGTGCCCATCGCGCATAATTTAGCGCTGTATGACGCGCCGGAGCAGCGTTACTGCCCGGCTGGTGTCTATGAAATCGTCGAAGAGGCGGGCGCCAAGCGCCTGCAAATTAACGCACAAAACTGCGTACACTGCAAAACCTGCGACATCAAAGACCCCACGCAAAATATCGTGTGGGTCACGCCCGAAGGCGGCGGCGGGCCGATTTATTCACTGATGTAGAGGGCGGGTAGCCTACAGCTAACAGCTGATAGCCTAACTCCCCCTTGAGGGGGAGTCGAAACGCGCCTTCGCGTTTCGGTGCGGGGTATTCGGAAAGCCTGTCTGCAAGGGGGACACGATGAACAAGTCATCATGTCCCCATTTTTTGTTCCTTGCGATGATCGTCACCCCGGCGCATGCCGTGGTCTGCGCCCTGGTATTATTTTTTGGCGTGGATGCCGGCATAAAGCCGGCATGACAGACGCAGCTTGTCATAACGGTTTTGCGATACGCAAACACCGGTATCCATCATCGCGTCACCACGGATACCGGCGCTCATTGCATTCGACCGGTATGGCAATTCTTGCCCGTCAGCAATGACGATGAAAAACGCATTTTCCGTAAAATTTTAAGGATTTGTTAACCCCCCCCTGCTATGATTAGGAAATAAGGGATGCGCAGAGTGCGTTTTATCCAAGCGAAATAAAAAATGGAGACGAGTATGAGCAAAGAAAATAATAAGTCTGATAGTAAACCCCCAGTAATACCCCCAGTAATACCCCCAGTAGCGCCGCCAGTAGCGCCGCCAGTAGCGCCGCCAGTACCTCCATCAGCAGTCCCAACACGTGAAGAATGGCTTGCCGATATTCGATCTAAGAAGGACTCCTATCCTTTTGAACTGCGTGAGGGTGTAGATCTGCTTGATAGGATGAATGCGTATACAGCATCATCTCAGGCAGGAAATCCTTCTCACGAAGAAGCAAAAAGCTTACTTAGTACATTACAACATCATCGAACAATGGCGGAGTCACGAACTGAAGATGCGTTTATGCGTGAAGTTTCACGTAGAACTTTATCAGTTATTGATGATGATTCTGAAAATAAATTTTATCAAGCTGCTATTAGAGATGGTGTTGAGCATCCACATTTAGAAAACTATAAGGTTGCAGCGAAGGTATCTGATTCTATTGCACATTTAGTTTCAGGAGATGTTGCTGCTGGATTAAAATCTGTGAGATCTGCGCTAGATTTTGCTCAAACTAAACTCAGTGAACTGGACGCTCCTGCCCATGTTGAAGGCGCGGCTAAACCTCAGACTGGTAAAGGCGAGGGGCGGTAGTAACTTAGCACGTAAACAGAAAGGGCAGCATCACGCTGCCCTTTTTTATGGTGTCATGCTGAGCAACGCGAAGCATCTCCTGCCATAGGCGGATTCTTCGGCTACGCCTCAGAATGACAGAAAATACAGCGAACTACGCTTGAATTTGCTGGTAAGGGATGGGGCGGCCATACGCATCCACCACGATATCGCCGTTTTCATACGCTGCGCCAATGAAATTAATGCCCATTTCCGGGCTAACGATGCGCGCGGGCTTCACGGTTTTGCCGTTATATTTACGAAGTTCGGTAATCGCACCGCGTAGTTCTGGGTTATTCTTCGAGCTCATGGCGTCCTCGTTAATACTATCTTACGTGAATGAGCGCGGGAATATACTTGCCAAAGCTGCATACGCAAGTATTTTCTTTGGTAATTTCTGCAGCGAAGCGCTATCCTGCACGAAAGCGGGGTGTCGTGCGTGCGTCTATTTCAGTAATGGTTTCTCTTGGCTTTAGCGTTAGCGCCTGGGTTATCCCCGCGGCTGTGCTGGCGCAGAGCGCGCCGCTGCAAACCGCGCGTGCCGAGATGACGCCGCCTGAGGTGGCATCAGAACAAGCAGGATTTGCGGGTAATTTCCTCTCCAGCCGGTTTGCCAAATCGCAGAAAGATTTGCTTAAAGCCAGCGAACTTGCTGATGAAACGCTGAAAATATCGCCCAAAGATGAATCGCTGCTGATGGAGGCCATCCGCGTGCATGTGCTGGCGGGGAATATCGAAAAAGCGCAGAATTTAGTAGAAAAACTGCCGCCGCTTGCCCAGCGCGACCCCATGCCAGCGCTGCTTCTGATGCTTAAAGATGTGGATGCGGCGAAGTTTGATGAGGCAAAAAAACGCCTGAGTGGTTCTGGCCATACCGGTTTGCTGGCGGTGATTAAACCGGCGATGGATGCGTGGATTACGCTGGCCGCACAGCACGACAAGCCGCCCGTACCCTCGCTCAAGCAGGCGATTGATCAGTCTGGATTTTTTGCGCCTTTTCTGCAGTACCAGCAATCGCTGATGTACGATGTGGTGGGCATGCGCTCGCTGGCGCTGAAACATATGCAGGCCTCGGTTTCTGAGCCTGAAAGCTCGCCCTACCGCGTGGTGGAAATGCTGGTGCGCATGCATCTGGAAGCGGGGGATGAGAAAAAAGCCCGTGCGCTTGCCGAAAAATTTAACCGATCCAATCCGGATGCGGTGTTTTCCGTTGCGCTTCCGGAAAAGGGTGCGCCCAAGCTCAGCAAAGAAATTAACGATGCGCGCAGCGGCCTTGCGGAGTTATTTTTTACGACCGCGAGCATTTTATTTGAGGAAGATTTCTCGCCCGAAACGCTGGCCTATCTTCGCTTAGCGCTGCATCTGCGCCCGAATTTTCCACCGGCGCAGTTCATGCTTGCCCACGCATACGAGCAGCAAAGGGAGTTTCAGCGCGCCATCACGGTGTATGATAGTATTCAGTCGGGCAATGCGTTTTATGAACGTGGTCAGCTGCGCAAAGCGCTTAATCTCGAAGCGCTGGGTAAAACCAAGGAAGCAAGCGCACTTTTGGATCGCTGGCTGCAGCAGCATCCGGGCGATATTTCCGCTTACATCACCAAGGGCGATATGCTGCGCGAGCAAAAGCGCTACGAAGATGCAGCGGTGATTTATTCGCAGGTGATTGATAAGCTCAAAGCCCCAAAGCGTCATCACTGGCCGGTCTTTTACACGCGCGGTATCTGCTATGAACGCACCCAGCAATGGGCGAAAGCAGAGGCGGATTTTGAAAAAGCCCTCGCACTTGAGCCGAACCAGCCCGACGTGCTGAACTATCTGGCCTATAGCTGGCTGACGATGGGAAAAAATCTGCA
The DNA here is from genome assembly GCA_022841525.1 of Alphaproteobacteria bacterium. Taxonomy (GTDB): domain Bacteria; phylum Pseudomonadota; class Alphaproteobacteria; order Rickettsiales; family UBA3002; genus JALHRI01. The sequence goes on from JALHRI010000048.1 coordinate 5,041, forward strand.
AAAAGCCAGGGAATATCTGAAGATCGCGGTCAGCGCGCGGCCGGATGATGCGCACATTGTCGATAGTATGGGCTGGGCGCATTACATCGCGGGGGACTTTGAGAAGGCGAGCGAATATCTCGAACGGGCGGTGGATCTCAGGCCGGATGATGCGGCGATCAACGATCATTTGGGCGATGCTTACTGGCGCTTAGGGCGGGTGATTGAGGCGCGCTATCAGTGGAAGCGCGCGCTTGGCAACAAGCCCGACGATGAACTTGCAGGACAATTGAAACAGAAAATCTCTTCCGGCTTGCCGCCGTTTTTACGTCAGCGCGGCACCAATCAGCTCACGCAGCCCAGCACGTCAGATGTTCCGGCGTTCAAAGAGTCTGGCACCTTACCGCTGACCCCGTAACCCGCATGCTTACGGCGATTGCTCCGGCAAAAGTGAACTTGAATCTGCACGTGCTGGGCAAGCGTGCGGATGGCTATCATGCACTTGAATCCGTGGTGGTGTTTACCGAGTTTGGAGATGAAATCGCGATTGAAGCGGCGGGGGAATTATCACTCGATCTCAGCGGTGAGTTTGCCGCAGCATCCGGAGACGTAAGCGATAATTTGGTACTGCGTGCGGCGCAAAAACTCAAGGGGCATTGCGCCGTGTCTCAGGGGGCACGCATTCAACTTCGCAAACAGATTCCGGTGGGAGCCGGGCTGGGCGGCGGCTCATCCGATGCGGCGTGTGTGCTGAAACTTCTGCGCGCGCTGTGGGGTGTAGCCGTGAGCGATGCGACGCTTGCCTCCATTGCTTCGGATCTGGGCAGTGATGTGCCGATGTGTTTGCATGCGCGTCCGCTCATCGCCCGTGGGCGAGGGGAGGAAATAAGCCTGCTCAAGCCGCCATTTCCTGATTATTTTATGGTGCTCGTCTATCCGCACGTAGCGTTGACTACGAAAGATATTTTTGCCGCTCACCGCGCTGGAAATACAGCGGCAATGAACACGCTCAGCGATGATGATTTCCCATCACTGCCTGCGCTGAGTGGTATGAAAAATCATCTGCAAAGCTCTGCGATTTCATTATGCCCTGAAGTGGCGGAAGTGCTGCTGGCGCTTCAAACCGCCGTGCAGCAGCCCGAACTGGTGCGCATGAGCGGCAGTGGTTCATGCTGTTTCGCACTGTTTACCGATGAGGATCGCGCACTCGCGCTGCATGCCAGTCTGCAGCAAAAATACCCGCATTGGTGGACGCGTGTTACGAGAATGGGGACACAATGATGTATTGTGTCCCAGGTGTTTAAGTAGCTTACAGCTTCAGCTTGCTGCGGATGTCATCCATGCTCACGGCGTGGGGGACGATTTCCGAACCAACGATCACCGTCGGTGTGCCCTGAACCTTGATTTTTCCGCCTAATTCGCGGTGCATTGCCAGCACTTGAGCAACTTCCCTGCTAGCAGCTTCTTTTTTCACTTCCTCAACATTCAGCCCGATTTCTTTGACGAATTTGAGGGCCTGAGTTTCATCTGCGCGGCCTTGGAAGGTCATCATTTTCTCGTGGAAGGCGACATATTTAGTGCGATCAATTTTATTCACCGCAAGCGCAATCATCGCGTTTTTATCTGACTGCGGGCCAAAAATCGGGAATTCTTTGAATACGACTTTGACGTCTTTGTGTTCTTTCAGCAGCTGTGACAGCGTCGTATACTGCACTTTGCAAGCAGGGCAGTTATAATCAAAAAACTCGACGACGACTTTTTTCGCGTCTTTCGGGCCGGCATAGGGCGATTTATCGTTATAAAAGAGTGCTTGGCGCACGGCCTCATCTGCGAGGACTTTCGATGCCTCTGCCTGCGCCTGTGCGCGGCCCTGGTTCTGCATTTTCTGCACCGAATCGAGAATCAGTTTGGGTTCTTCGTCGATCACCTGACGTACGATCGCTTTGACCTGATCTTCATTGACGCTAGACGTACCAAGATTAAGCGCAGGAAGCCCCACACCAGCGATGACGGCACCCGCGGCAAATGCAAGAGCGATTGAGAGATTCTGATTCATAATTCCTCCAGATGAATGATGGAAATATTGCCTGTAAGGGCGCGCGCTGCAAGCGTTTAGAACAGTGAACGCTCTTCTGCTGCGCGTTTTATCTCACGTGTGGCTTCTTGCTCTAAATCGGAAGCAAGCTGCAAACGCTGCGGATTATGTTTTAGTAGCGGACGTGCTTTTTTAAGAAAAATAAGGCTGTCTTTGTAGTTTCCGGTCGCTGCGCGCTCGTGCGCTAAGGCAAAATACGAATCGCCCATACGTTTGTCTTTTCCGTAAGCAGTGGCGAGCAACCTCCAGGCAAACGCCAGCGTGCGATCCGCGTTGGTAGCGGTTTCGAGTAAATTGATAGCCTCCGCGCGGTCACGTATTTCGCCCCGCTGCAGCAGGGCTTTGGCATAATCCGTCATGATTAAATGCGATGACGGCTCCAGTGCGTGCGACTTTCCGTAGGCTTCTACCGCGCAGGTGAGCCTAGCGAGCTCAAAACAAATCTGCCCCTGTGTATCGAGCAGGTAGGCATCATTCGGTGCGGATTGCACAAGGGCTTGCATCTGCTGCATCGCGCGCTCACCCTCGTGAAAGCGGTAGGCTGCAATTGCGCGGGCGTAGCGTGCGGCAAAACTTGTGTCCTTGGCCGGATAGGTGCGATCAATGACCTGTTTGGAATCGGTAAAGCCGATGAGTTTCGCACGCATGCGCGCGTAACGCTCGCTAATCGTTGCATCCGGCACGTTGCCGTAAGGAATGCTCGACTGCATGACGTGATTACGCACCGTCGTCACCCGGTCTTTGCTTAAGGGGTGGCTGAGAAGGTAGGGATCCATATTGCGCCCACGCTCTTGGCGGCGCAGCACGGTAAACATGTCCTGCATGCCGGAGGCGGAGATATTTAAGCCATCCAGATATTCCAGCGCCGCATGATCAGCAGCTTGCTCGTTCACCCGAATATCGCTGAGCATGGTGCGCATTGCCATGCTTTGGCTGCCGGCCAGCACGCCGGCTCCAGCACCGCCAGCGCCGCCTGCCATCGCGCCCACACCCACAATGGCGCCGATGATGCTGCCAATGGTGGCGCGCCGCGAGATATCGCGCAGCTTCGATAAATGTGCACCGGCAATGTGGCCGGTTTCGTGCGCCAGTACCCCGTAGAGCATTTCCGGCGTGGTCGCTTTTTTGATCAGGCCGGTATGGATAAACATATTAAGACCGCCTGCCACAAAGGCGTTGATCGCTTCATCGTTGACCAGAAAAATGCGCACGTCAGATGCGGGCACAATGCCTGCGGTTTCAAAAATCGGATCGGCCATTTGGCGAAGCGTTGCCTCAATTTCCGCATCGCGCAGCAGGCCGCCTGCATACGCAGGCGCGCTGGAAAACACCATCAACAGCGACGCGCAACCCGCCGCTAGCAGACGTTTAGTTTTCGAGTACACGGCTCCACCAGCCTTTGCGTTTGGGCTTGCTGGGATCATCCGGCGTATCTTCAAAGCGTGCCGCAGAAGGTGTCGCCGCGCGCGATACTTCCTCGAGTGCCACGACGCGAGGGCTTGCTGGCTGAGGCTCTGGCGTTTGGAAAGAGAGCACCACACCATCGCCCGAAGTGGCTGACGCCGCACCTTCTGTGCGCACACGATCGGTACGCTCAGGGCGGTCTGTACGCTCAGGGCGGCGGTTTCTGCCACCTCTGCGGCCACGGCGTTCACGCTTTTCGCGGGGAGCACCTTCGCCGGATTCAGACGTGCCTTCAGCAGTGGCTTCGCTTCCAGAATTTTCCTGCGTGCCAGTAGGAGTATTCTCACGTGGCTCACGATCATTACGACGGCCTCTGCCACCTCTGCGGCCACGGCGCGAACCGCGTTCGCCGCGCTGCTCATCGTCCTGGCTCTTATCGTCGCCTGAGGTTGCGGTAGGTGTATCCGTCCCAGATTCGCTGGAGTCATTTTCCGTATTCACCGGATCAGCGTGCGTGCGGCTTCGACGTGAAGCGCCAGCACCACCTCTGCGGCCACGGCGACGCGCCGAACGTGCGGGATCATGCATGACGACTTTGCCATCCGGCGTCGTTTTGCTGAGTTTGAACGATGCGGTGATAATACTGGCATCGACATTGACGCTGATGGTGATGCCAAAGCGCGTTTCCATTTCCGATAAAATGGTGCGTTTGGTATTGAGCAGATTCAGCGCGATTTCCAGCGGCGCTGCTACTTCAAACGCAGTATATTCGCCAGACGCAGCTTCTTTTTGCAGCGCGCGCACAATCTGCATCGTCACCGTTTCAACCGAGTGAATAATGCCCGTACCGCGGCAATGCGGGCAGGGCACACCCATCGCTTCGCTGATGGATGGGCGCATGCGTTGGCGCGAAAGCTCCATCAGGCCAAACATGCTAATGCGACCGAGCTGAATTTTTGCACGGTCTTGTTTCATGGCATCGCGCAGCGCACGCTCGACGATTTTACGGTTTTTGCCGTAATTCATATCGATAAAGTCAATCACGATCAGGCCGGCCAAATCGCGCAGACGCATTTGGCGCGCCACTTCGCGTGCGGCTTCCACGTTGGTTTTGAGCGCGGTTTCTTCGACGTTACGCTCGGTCGTTGAGCGGCCAGAGTTCACATCAATCGAGATCAGTGCTTCGGTCGGGTTAATCACGATGTAGCCGCCGGAAGGCAGCTTAACCTGCGGCTCCAGCATTTCTTCTAACTCTTCTTCCACGCCGTATTGCGTGAAGATCGGCGTGCTGCTCTGATAACGCTGCAGGATGTTCGTGCGCGCAGGCATCAGCATCGTGGTGAAGTCGAGGGCTTCTTGAAACGCTGCCTCACCTTCGATCTCGATGGATTCAATATCATTGGTGCACAGATCGCGGATGGCGCGTTTAATCAGCCCGCCTTCTTCATAAATCTGCGCAGGCGCGCTGGAAGCGAGTGTGTCTTCGCGAATTTTATTCCATAGTTTGACCAGATATTCATAGTCACGCTTGATATCGTCCGTGCCCTGATCGATGCCGGCCGTGCGGATAATCACGCTCATGCCGCGGTGGGTGCGCATGTCGGCGGCGAGTTCCTTAAGCTGCTTGCGCGTCTCGCGGTCGGTGATTTTGCGGGAAATGCCGCCGCCTTTCGGCGAGTTTGGCATCAGCACGCAGTAGCGTCCGGCCAGTGAAATATAGGTCGTCAGCGAGCAGCCTTTATTGCCGCGCTCTTCTTTGGTCACTTGCACCAGCACAATCTGGTGGCGCTTGATCACTTCCTGAATACGGTAGCGACGATAAAATGCCGTAGGGCGGCCACCGCGGCGTCTGCCGCCTTGCTCAGCGCTTTCGCCGGATTCACTGCCTTCGCGGGCTTGCGTATTTTCTGAAGGTTCTGCGCCGTTTAATTCATCACTGGCGACGAGAGGGTCGTGCGCAGCGGCTTCTAAATCCTGATCTGCAAACGCTGCTGGTGCCTCGTCGTCTGCCACATGATGAAAGGTGTGATCGAAGGAGGGGATGCCCGGCTCAATATGAAGCGGCGCTTCTATCACAGCACTTGATGCAACTGGTTCCTGCGTCATTAGCGGATCCGAGTAGGTAGCATGTTCGTGGGTCTGATCGCTGCTAAGCGCCGCGTAATGATCGTCTGCGGTAAAGGCGTCGCCTTCGGCTTGGCTAGCTTCAGGCGCATCGAAGGTTTCTGAGAACTCATCACCTTCTTCATCGCTTCTGAAGCGGCGCTGCTCGCGCATTTGCTGCTCGCGCTCGAAGGCTGCTTCTTCCTCAGCTTCTTCGGCTTCGGCTTCGGCGATATGCTCGGCCAGCAGTTTCTGCTTATCATCCGTGGGCAGCTGGTAATAATCCGGATGGATTTCCGAGAACGCCAAAAAGCCCTGACGGCCATTGCCATATTCAACAAATGCTGCCTGCAGCGAAGGCTCTACCCGCGTGATTTTCGCAAGAAAGATATTCCCTTTCAGCTGCGTTTTGGCGGTGGTGACAAAATCGTAATCGTACAGCTCACCGTCATGCAAAATGGCTACGCGCGCTTCTTCAGGATGCAGCGCATCCATAATCATTTTCTTGGTCATAAATCCCCTTTAACCAGGGGCGCGCACTTCAGGAAATCGCTTCAAAATAAACGCCGTAAAGGCTTACAAAACCATGAGATTAGGCGTACTTGCAAGCCGGTTAGGCGAGGCAGTAGCACGGTTTGTTATTTGGCTAAGCGGTTTAGTTTTCACTAAAAAAATCCCGATACACACCCGGTGGTGTTTGTTTATTTCGTTTGCTTGCGGTTGAACCCGATCAACCGCGACCCACCTGCGCACTGCGCCGAACGTTCAGCTTGTGTGACGTCCGTCGCTAGTTATCGCAGAAGAATTTCGGAATGCATCATACGTCTATCCACAGGTGGGTGCAACGGTTTTATTCTGACCTTGCGGCTCTGTATGCAATCTGCTCAAGCAGAACCATGATTTTTCGTAAAGTTTGCCTGTGGTTAACATTGCTGATGGGCGGGATGTGCGCGCCCTCCAGTTACGCTGCAACACTGACCGGATTTCACCTCGAAGTGGGTGCCACCGCAGAGCGCATCGCGATTCTTACCGACGCCAAACTTACCCCCAAAGCCAGTTTTATGCTGCAAAAGCCAGACCGCATGGTGCTGGATTTTAACCATTTCAAGGTTGGAAAGGTCAGCCTGCCAGATACCTACCGTGGGCGGTTGATTCGCGGCATCCGCTCCGGCGCTTACGATGCAAATACCACGCGGCTGGTGTTTGACCTAAGCGCACCGGTAAAGGTGCTGGCGAATTATCATGTCGAGCCTGAGGGGAAAATCTGGCGTTATGTAATTGATATTCAATCAAAGAATGGGGCGCCGCCGGTAGTAGCGCCGCCTAAGCCCAGCGTGCCTGCAAAGCCGAAAATCGCGGTGGATGCGGGGCATGGTGGTCAGGATCCGGGCGCGCGCGGTAAACAGCTGATTGAAAAACAGGTGACATTTAAGTTCGCAGGGGCGCTGGTGAAGCGGCTGAATGATTCCGGTCGTTACCAGGCGTTTTTGGTACGCGCGAACGATCGTTTCATCGCGCTGCATGACCGCGTGAAGATCGCCCGCGCGAAAAAGGCGGACGTGTTTATTTCCCTGCATGCCGATTCCAATCCAAATCCTAAGGCGCGGGGGCTGTCGCTGTACACGCTTTCGGAAACCGCCTCGGATGCTGAGGCCGAAGCGCTCGCCGCGCGCGAAAACAAGTCAGATATCATTGAAGGGGTTGATTTTGGCGCTACCGATGCAGACGTTGCCGATATTTTAATCGAGCTTGCCCAGCGCGAAACGATGAGTCAATCCGCCACCCTCGCCAAAGATATGTTGGCGGGTATGCCCAGGGCGGTGACCTTGCTGGTACGGCCGCACCGTTATGCGGGGTTTCGTGTGCTCAAAGCGCCGGATATCCCCTCGGTGCTGGTTGAGCTTGGCTTTCTCTCCAGCCCCCAGGATGAGCGAATGCTCGCCTCGGCCAATTACGCGGGTCATGTCAGCAATGGCATTCTTAAAGGGCTCGATCAGTATTTTAAGCGCAAGAAGGCGCATTGACCTTTGCGTTTCGCCTCGATATGACACGCGCATGACTCAGATCACGACTCTTAAACATGTCTCCGTCAATGATTCAGTGACATTGGGTAACGATTTACCCTTTGTGCTGATTGCCGGCCCGTGCCAAATGGAATCGCGCGCGCATGCGCTCGAGATGGCATCGGCACTCAAGGAAATTTGCGGCAAGCTTGGCATCCCGCTGATTTACAAAACCAGCTACGATAAGGCCAACCGCACCAGCCTTAAAGGCGTGCGTGGTATGGGGCTGGAAAAATCCCTCGCAGTGTTTGATGAAATCCGTACCGCGCTTTGTATCCCCACACTCACCGATGTACACGAGCGCGAGCACTGCGCTATTGTCGCGCCCGTGGTGGATGTGCTGCAGATTCCTGCGTTTTTATGCCGCCAGACCGATCTGCTGATTGCCGCGGCGCAAACCGGCCGCGTGGTGAACGTGAAAAAAGGCCAGTTCTTAGCCCCATGGGATATGAAAAACGTCGCCGAAAAAATTGCTGCATCGGGCAATACCAAGATCGCGCTCACCGAGCGTGGAGCAAGTTTCGGGTATAATAATTTAGTGGTCGATATGCGCAGCCTCACCATTATGGCCGAGACTGGCTATCCGGTGGTTATGGATGCCACGCACGCCGTGCAGCAGCCGGGCGGGCAGGGCACCAGCTCAGGCGGAGATCGTACCATGGTGCCCACCATTGCGCGCGCGGCGGTGGCAGTGGGCGTGGCAGGCCTGTTCATGGAAACACACCAGGATCCTGACAACGCACCCTCCGACGGGCCGAACATGGTGAAACTGGCCGACATGCAAGCGCTGCTTAAGGATTTGAAAGACTACGATACACTTACTAAAAGGAAATAAACATGAGCCAGATTGCCCATGTCCACGGCCGCGAAATACTGGATTCTCGCGGTAATCCCACTCTGGAAGTGGACGTGACGCTAAGCTGCGGTGCGTTCGGGCGCGCAGCAGTGCCATCGGGTGCTTCCACCGGCTCGCACGAGGCTCTAGAGCTGCGCGACGGGGATAAACAGCGTTATCTAGGCAAAGGTGTTCAGCGCGCGGTCTCGCACGTTAATGGTGACATTGCATCCGCCTTAAAAGGCGTAGACGCGACGAATCAACAAACGCTGGATGATGCGCTGATCGCGCTGGATGGCACGGCCAGCAAATCGCGTCTGGGCGCGAATGCGTTGCTTGGTGTATCGCTGGCGGCGGCGAAAGCTAGATCGGAAGAGC
>JALHRI010000049.1 GCA_022841525.1 Alphaproteobacteria bacterium
TCTAACATAACAAAACCACTTCTAGTGGTCCAAGCGAAGCGTTACAAACCTCCACCTCTGGTGGAGGTTATGACTTGGAGGAACTTCATGGATAAACGCGCGTTAACTGAGGCGGCTGAACGGGGCATTATTTCGGATGCGCAGCGCGCTGAAATCGAGGCGCTTGCGCAGCAAGCACACGCGCGCACGCAAGACGAGCGGATTAAAACCGTCGGCTCGTTCAACGAAATCTTTGTCACCATTGGCGTGCTGCTGGCCTGCTGGGCCGTAAGCCAACTGGTGGGGATGCTGCTTTTCAATGCCACGCTGGGCAGCGTCTTTGCACTTGGCTTGAATGTTTGGGTGGCAGAGCATTTTTACCGTGGCGGGCGCTTTCGTCTGCCAATCATTGCGGTCAGCTTACTTGCTGCCATGACGATCAGCACCTACGCACAGGAAACGCTAGAGGCTGCGACGCATCAGGGCATTGGCCAGGTGGCGGGCTTTGCCGCCGCGCTGCCGATATTAGGCCTTGCCGCGCGCCGTTATCAGTTGCCGTTTTTAATGCTGCCGATTGCGATTATGTTTACGTTAGCCGTTACGTTCTCTGCTGATTTAGTGCCAAGTGCGCTGCCGCTGCAATTATTGCTGGGCGCGTGTGGCTTGAGCATTTTAGCGTTCGCTATCCGCATGGATCTGCGTGATCCGGCGCGTACCGGCAAAGCCAGCGATTTCGCGTTCTGGAGCTATATGGTCGGCTCGCCGTTGTTCGTGCATTCGCTGCTGCTGCCGATGTTAGTGGATGAAAGAACTATCCTCGGCGCGGGTAGCTGGTTGCTGATTGGCGCGCTGGTCGTCGCCGTCTCGTTTGCGGGTGTACTTCTCAACCGCCGCGCGCTGATTCTCTCCACCATGATTTACGTTGGCTACGTGATGATCAGCCTGCTGCGCCACACACCGATGGATGCTGCCTCAATCACCCTGATCACGCTGCTGATGATCGGTTTGTATATCTTCACGCTGGGTGCGCGCTGGGCGCAGCTGCGCCGCGCCTTATTCGCGCGCCTGCCGCAGTGGCATTGGCTGAAGAAGCTGCCGGTGGTATGAGTGATGATGCGTTAGATGTACGCTATCAGCAGACTTATCGCTGCCAATCACGCTTGAGTAATGAGACGGGAATTGGCTCAGGTACTGTAGTAGAACAGTTCTTATCGTACGGACGATTCGAACATAGAGCGCCCAGTTCTTCGACTAACTTTCTACCTTCTTCACGAATCTGTTGGTGCAAAGAAGCAGGTGTCCTTTCTGTAAGGGGTGAGCTCTGCTCTACCACTTCCAGGCCATCAGTTGCATATCCACTTAGTTTTCCATTCACCAGAACGTATATGGGCGCTCTTATATTATCGCACCCAGCAAGACTCAAACCTCCTGGAGCGCAGATTGTATTAATAACTATAGAGTCATCGTAAAGTTCTGCCTTCAAGTCACCGTTTGCAATGATGTAGGCAGTGCCGTCTGGGACTCGTACTACACCATCTTCTTTAGGAAACCTTTCAGATGTCCATGTGTTTTCTAAGCTGCCGGCATAGATAGGAGTGCTAACTGCATTCAATAAACGTTTTTCGAGCCAGCTCGGACGTTCGTATGTATAAGGAATCGGTTCACCATTATGGCTTAGAAAAATTACAGTCCCTGGTGCTACAGTATAATAGCCAATAAGCTCCATTAATGGATAAGCATCCGCTTCGCTTTTAAGCGTCTTTAGCTTCTCAACGAGCGACCCTATTTTTCCTACTAATGTATCTTCACGACTGGCTTCAGCAAAAGTCGTTGAAGGAAGTAAACGTGCCTCTACATGCTGATTATCAGGCAGCTCTGATGGATCTTCTGAATGCCAAGCCGTTTTTCCATTTCTTGGCCATTGGTGTGAATCTGACATACAAACTCCCTACGATGGAAAACCCATTAGCTGTATATTATGTCAGTTTTATGACGGTTTTACAAAATTTGACTTAGGTTTTGCGGCGCGCCTTATTCGCGCGCCTGCCTGCATGGAGTTGGCTAAACAAACTGCCGAGCGTTTAATATTTTGCGCGGATGCCGTCATTCGACGGCATGACAGGTATAGCGCGTTAACGATGTGATTGCATTTCGTAAATGCAGTTACATCGTTAAGGTCGCGCTATACCTTTATGATTTTATAGCACTACATAACTTTGTAATCACATCAGAAAGATACGATTACAAAGTTAAAGTGCTATAAGAGAATATGGCACGGCATCGCCTCAGCTAAGGGCTGTCACCCCGTGCTTGTCACGGGGTCTGCGCTCAGTTCTACGCTGCGGCTTTATATTCCACGTTTTCGGCTTTGAGCGCGGCCTGGAATGCTGAGCGAGCGCTGACGCGGGCAAATAAATCTTTCGTTTTGGCACCGAACTTCACCGGCTGTTTCAGCCAGCTGCCCCAATTGCCGATGACGGTCAGCAGAATATCGCCAAGCGTGCAGGCATCGCCGCACAGATAAGGCTTGGCGGCAAGCTCACTTTCCACGTCATCCCACAATTTTTGGATCATGGTAATGCCAGTGGCATAAAGCGGGCTGTTAGCCGCTTCATCGCCGAGTTGCTTGCTTAAGAAAAACACGCGGGCGTAGGCAGGGTGCAGGGTGGAATTGGCAAACATCAGCCATTCCAGCGCCGCTGCGCGCGCCAAGCCGTCGCGCGGGAGCAGGGGGCTTTGGTGCTTATCGGCCAGGTAAATCATGATCGCAGCGCCTTCGCGAATGGCCGTGCCGTTATCCGTCAGCACCGGCACCGACCCGCGCGGGTTGATTTTCAGCAGTTCCGGTGGACGCGGCGCTTGCAAATTCACCGCATGCAGTTCGGGCGTTTCACCCACCTCGCGCAGCAAAGCGTGAATCGCCAGCGAGCACGCGCCGGGGGCATAATAAAGTTGGTACATGGGAAGTCTCCGAGAGGGGTGAATGATAGAGAACAATACATGATGGCAGAGTTTTAGCCATTAGTATCTGCGCTGACACGGTGACTCTTCATGCCATGAGGGGCTGTCACATAATCTTAATATAAAATTAATTGAATTTAATCGGGGGGGGGGTAAGCTGATGGCATTCAATATAATAAGGGAGAGCGAAATGACGAACAATATCAATGCCATCAAAGAAAAAGTGCATGCAATAGGAATAAAAGAAAAAGACTCTAACGCCGTAAGTGGTGTATACCCAAATAGTAAGAATACCTATAATTTAGCACAATACGTTCAAGGTCGTCTCGACAGAGAACGAGAAAGAGAGGTGAGTTTCCATCCCTTGACGTCTGCGGAATGGGAGTTAGATCAAAGATACGGGCGTATGAAAACAATTGTTACAGGCGCAATTGATGATCTTGTGGCCGCTTTATATTATGAAGCACCTGCAGAAAAGTTAGAGGAGGCTAAAGCAGCTTTTAGAAAAGCATTTTCTAGGTGTGGGATTTTTATGGGCCCGGGAAATATTTTTGAAAGTAAGCCAGATCAGGCAAAAATATCTTCTGTGATTGAGGACATTGAAGCCTTGGTGAAAAAAGAAATGGGTAAGGGTAAGAGCGCTGCTGGTGCGGAGGCTGTAGGTGAAGAAGGTTTCGCAGGTCGCGTAACAAAATCAAGGGGCAGCAAGGCTGAAATCGGCTGATAATATACTCGGTTCCATTATTTATTTAGACACCCTCACCCTCCCGCTTGCGCGGGTCCCTCCCTCTCCCTCACTGAGGGAGAGGGCCGGGGTGAGGGTGCTTCGCACCCAGATGTTAGAAAATAATTTGAACCGAGTATAACTGCTTATAAGAGTGCGGCATCATCATTATTGTCACTCCGGTTTTGCTTGCAAACACCGGAGTCTGGATGTGTTGAAGCGCGGATACTGGCGCAAGGCCGGTATGACAGGACGGCGACGCTTACTACAATTTCCTCTCCACCATCAGCTTTTTGATTTCGGCGATGGCCTTGGCGGGGTTAAGGCCTTTGGGGCAGGTTTTCGCGCAGTTCATGATGGTGCGCGCGAGCAGCGTTACGGTAGTTTCTCTAATGTTGGCAACGGTTTCTTAAGGTAATGAACTTCATGACTGAGTAGCATCCATCACGCTTTGTGCGATCTCATGACTCACTGGTGTATGGCCTTCAGACTTAGCGCGATTCAGCACATCGGAGATTTTTTTGGTTTCTTGATCAGACATATTTACCCCTAAAACCGGTAGTTGAGGCCGGTGACAAGTTCATAATTGGATTCTGGCAACACATCATTTTGTGCACCGAAATAGCGCGCACCGATATTGAGCACCGTGTGATCAGATACTTTGGCATTTACCCCCAGCATGGCCTGGTAGGCAAGGCTGGTATCGGTGTTGCCCTCTGCGCCAAAATTCGTCGTTTCGAAATCATCCGATTCAGCGCGAACCACGCCAAGACCTGCGCCGATATAAGGGATGACACTGCGAGTGCGGTTCATATCGAGGTAAAGATTGGCCATGGCTGCCTGCGCGGTGTAGCTGGTGGAGCCTTGATCGGTGGTCACGCCATCGGTGATGGTGGCATCGACATCGCTGGCACGGTGCGTTAGTTCGATTTCCGCACGCAGCGCATTAAAGGATTTGCCTGCCACCAAGCCAACATTATAACCGAGATCAGCATCGAACGTTGCTGTAATGCCGCTATCGCTAAAATCATCGGGTGAAGTGGGAGAAGTAAGCCCGCCTTGCACGCCTACATAAAAATCATCCTGCGCGACGGCGGGAAGTGACAGCGCGATCAGGCTAACGCCCAAAAGAAGCATTGCGGTGTGAAAGCTTTTTGACATGGCGTATCTTCCTGTTTGATTGTGCTTTACTTATGCTTTGACTTATATTTTTTGAAAAAATCAAAAAATTAACTAAAATTTTACCAAAGTTAATGATCGCATTGTACGCATGGGGAATGGGCTGTCAAGTCGCAATTCAAGCGCTTGATAAAAATCAATTATAAATTACTTGCCCACAGATATTTGGCCACGCATTCGACGAATTGTTTGCCGCTTGCTCTAATTCTTGGAAGGAAGCATTTTGGGGATCATACGTCTGAGATGACGCTCGACGTTTTGTTTAATCATGGTTTCGAGTTCTGCAAACTCGCTGTCGCTAATGGCCCTTACATTTTCTGTATCCGGCGTTTTGCCGGCACCCAGTGCGCCGGTTAAGAACGAGCCCGAGCCGGTATCGGCGCAGCCGCCCGAATCATCGAGGATAAAATCACCCTGCGTGGTATGGCGTGTGGCGAGGTTTTTTTGTGATCGCGCATCGTCGAAGCTGACAAGAAACTGCGTGTACACACAGCCGCTTTGGAAACCGAGCTGCTTGCTGGAAAAGAAACCATAGCCTTCAGGAATCGGGTTGGTATTGCCGTTGAGATCGATGAATACTTTGTTGCTAGGGTAGATGGTCACGATCGCATCATAGCCTGCTTTGCCCGCCTCGCTGATCAGCATCGCGTAGTCGCCGTCAGTGGCGATTTTTTCATCGATGCTCACCACGTCGACTTCCTCAAAGCCGTAAGCGAGCAGTTCTTCTTTGGCGATTTTGGCCGCGAACTTATCCAGCTTCCATGCGGAGGCATCGCGGAATTGGTCATCTCCGCTGAGCCAGCCGAAATTGCGTTGCTGAAAGTGATTGCCCAAATTCGAAAATACAGCAATTTTGCGGATCGATTTTGCCTCACTGGTCGCCACCGAGCGCCCGCAGCCACTGGTGGTGAGCAGCGCTAAGATGCAGCATAACGTAGTAAGTGAAGGGGATCGGCGCATTACAACTTCCGCTCCACCATCAGCTTTTTGATTTCGGCGATGGCTTTGGCGGGGTTGAGGCCTTTCGGGCACGTCTTCGCACAGTTCATGATGGTGTGGCAGCGGTAAAGTTTGAACGGATCTTCCAAATCTTCCAAACGCTCGCCGGTCATTTCGTCGCGGCTGTCGATGATCCAGCGGTAGGCATGCAGCAAAATAGCAGGGCCAAGGTAACGGTCGGAATTCCACCAATAGCTGGGGCACGAGGTGGAGCAGCAGGCGCATAAAATACACTCGTAAAGCCCGTCGAGCTTCGCGCGGTCATCCGGTGATTGCAGACGTTCCTTGCCTTGGGGGTCTGGCGATACGGTTTGCAGCCACGGCTGAATCGATTCGTATTGCGCGTAGAAATGGTTCATGTCAGGCACCAGATCTTTCACCACTGGCATGTGCGGCAGCGGGTAAATTTTCACGTCGCCCTTGACCTCATCAATTGGTTTGAGGCAGGCGAGCGTATTGGTGCCATCGATATTCATCGCACACGATCCGCAGATTCCCTCGCGGCACGAGCGGCGGAAGGTAAGCGAACTATCGGTTTCGTCTTTAATTTTTATCAGCGCATCGAGTACCATGGGGGCGCAGGAATCCATGTCTACTTCAAACGTGTCGAGGCGCGGGTTTTCCGGCGTACCATCGGCTTTTTTCTGATCCGGATTATAGCGGTAGATCGCGAATTTCTTGATATTTTTCGCACCTTCTTTGGCAGCAAAATGCTTACCTTTTTGGATTTTGGAATTTTTCGGAAGTGCAAACTCAGCCATAAACTCTCACTAGTTATCGCGGTTGAAAATTGGGAACCAGCGCCAAACGATGCGCTTTTTTGTAGTTAATTTCTTCCACCGTTTTGTTCATTTGCAGCGTGCGCGCCGGATTGGTGGGGTGGGTGGTTTTAATGTAAATCGAATCAGGGTTCGCACGCGACATGCTGCGCCAGAAGCCAGGCGCTTTGGGGTAATCGTAACCGGCGCGGGCGAGGATATACAGACCGATATAATCGGCCTCATGCTCATATTCCGGGCTGTATGTCAGCTGTCCTTGCTGCGCGCCGAGCTTGCCAAACGCGCCGCCTGTGTTCACGCCCTGCGTCTGTGCCGCAACATCCAGCAGCGTGCCTAAAATACCGCCGGCGGCAACATTGGTCATCAGATCTACCTGATGGTTCATGATGTTGTGCGCAAACTCATGGGCAATGACAAATGCAAGGTGCGTGTCGTCTCTTGCAAAATCAATCATCGCCGGATGCAGCACGACATTGGTGCCATCGGCATAGGCATTCAGGCCTTTTTTGCCGCCTTTGATCACCACGCGTGAGGTGCATTTGGTGGCCTGAATATCGCGGCAGAGTGCGGCGGCCGCTTCGCTTACTTTGCGTGCTACCGGATCAGCGCGTTTTACCAGCGCTTGCAGTTCTTCCTGCGAATAATCTTTTTGATCATTGAAGTCAGATTTTACGCGCGCTTCGCTTGCTTGCTGTTCGCGCTCGGAAGCATATTCCGCTTTGGAAAATTGCGGACGGCTGGTTTTCGGGCTGACGCAGGCGACAAGGGTTAATGCGCAGCACATGAGGAGGAGATTACGCATGAGAACCTTCCTGAGCGTTAAGGATGCCGGTGATGTCGTGCACCAGTTTCGGTAGATGCGTTGTTGCAATATCCCACACAATTTTTGAGGAAATATCTTCATAATCGTGGGCTAATCGGTCACGTGTGCCACTAATGAGTTGCCAGGGAATATGCGAATGCGCTTGTTTCAGGGGAGTTGAAAGATCCTTCACTGCTTCACCAAGCGTAATGAGTTCGTAGCTTATCGCACGTTCTTTCGTGAAGTTGGAACACGTTCCTTCTGCGTGCTGCTTAACGTTTTCGGCAATGCATAGCATGAGGCGCAATAGTGTGGCATCTCGGTTCATAGCACCACCGCCTCACGCAAAATCTGCTCACGTAATAATTGATGGATGGCATCGTCTGTCACCACATCGACATTGCGCCCGAGTGCTTCTTTCAGCGCGGGCTCCAGGCCGAAAAATTTCCATCCCATCAGTTTTTCAATACTCACCAGCAAATCCACATCGCTGCTGTCATCGGCCTCACCACGCGCGACGGAACCAAACACGCGGATGTTGCCAACGCCGTGTTCAGCGGCGATGGCTTCAATTTGCGGTTTGAATGTGCGAAGTTGCTCGAGGTTCATCAGTGTCGATCCTCACAATGTAAGACTTCTTTACCGGCTTCCCAGCCGTGAAAACAGGTGGCTTCCATAGGTTCTGCATCGCGGTAATCATAGGGTGCGCCGTCTATAATCGTATAGCGTAGGCCACCTTTCGCTTCATAATCGCCATCGGGCACTGGCTCACAATTTCCGGCTGCATAGCCAAGCACCGCGCTGCGCTCGGCAGCGATGGGCTGCGTGATTGGGCTTGGGTATTGACAAAAATATGCCAGATGTTGGTCACCCTCATTATTAAAGAAAGTGATCATTCGCTCATCATTAAGATAGGAGTTGCTGTCGCTCACCATCGCCTTGCCTTCGGATACGAGAAAGAGAGGGCCGATGCCCATCGTTTTATAAAGACCGTTTGCAAGTGGTGTTAACTCGCTGCGTTCATAGCGCTTTACTTGATCGTACGTATGCCCCGAGCTTCCCATAAAACAAAGGAATGTAGAGGGCGCGATTTTGTGCATTTCGGTACATTGATCGACAGCATCGTACTGTGCAGCCAAAGAGCATGGTGCGAATATAAGAACAGAAGTTGCTGCGATTGCTCTATGCATTAATACACCCGTTTTTTTAAGGGAACCGCTTCCACCTCGCTGCTCATGGTGGTCAGCGTTACGGGGCGGTAATCCATGTGGGGGCTGCCGTTTTCATTCACAGTGCACATGGAATGTTTGAGCCAGTTAACATCATCGCGCTCGGTGAAGTCTTCGCGGGCGTGGGCGCCGCGTGATTCTTTGCGGTTTTCGGCGGACACTACCGTGGCCAGCGCCTGCACGCGCAGATTATCCAGCTCGAGGGCTTCGATGAGATCGGTATTAAAAATCAGGCTGCGATCGCTGATCGTGAGATCGCCGAAGGCATGATAGACCTGACGCATTTTCATCACCCCTTCCGCCAGGGTTTCCTGCGTGCGGAATACGGCGGCGTGATTTTGCATCACGCGCTGCATGTCGCGGCGAATTTCCGAGGTGCGCCTGCTGCCTGAGGCATGGCGAATCGTATCAAAACGCGACAACGCTTTTTCGGTAGCCGATTTGGGAGCAGGGGTGACGCCTGCGCCGGGCTTCACCGTGTCGCGCGCGCGGTGCGCGGCCGCGCGGCCAAACACCACCAGATCGAGCAGCGAGTTCGAGCCAAGACGGTTGGCGCCATGCACCGAAACGCACGCGGCTTCACCAATCGCCATCAGGCCTGGCACCACTTCAGTGCTGCCGTTTTTCATGCGAATCACTTCGCCGTACACATTGGTGGGCACGCCGCCCATATTATAGTGCACGGTGGGCAGCACGGGGATGGGTTGTTTGGTCACATCCACACCGGCGAAAATTTTTGCCGTTTCCGAAATGCCGGGCAGGCGCGCATGCAGCACTTCCGGCGCGAGGTGATCTAGATGCAGGAAAATATGATCCGCATCTTTGCCGACACCGCGACCTTCGCGGATTTCCATTGTCATCGCGCGTGAAACCACATCGCGGCTGGCGAGATCTTTTGCGGATGGGGCGTAGCGTTCCATGAAGCGCTCACCTTTGGAGTTCACGAGGTAACCGCCTTCGCCGCGCGCGCCTTCGGTAATCAGGCAGCCTGCGCCGTAGACGCCGGTGGGGTGAAACTGCACGAACTCCATGTCTTCCAGCGCGATGCCAGCGCGTGCGGCCATGCCGCCGCCATCGCCGGTGCAGGTATGCGCTGACGTTGCCGAAAAATACGCGCGGCCATAACCGCCGGTGGCGAGCACGGTTTGCTGACCATAAAAACGATGCATCGAGCCGTCATCAAGGTTGAGCGCGAGCACGCCGCTGCACGAACCGTCTTCGTTCATCAGCAGATCCAGCGCGAAATATTCAATGAAAAATTTCGCTTTATGGCGCAGCGCCTGGGTGTAGAGCGTATGCAAAATCGCGTGGCCTGTGCGATCCGCTGCGGCGCAGGTGCGCTGCGCGGCCGGGCCTTCGCCGTATTTGGTGGTCATGCCGCCAAAGGGGCGCTGGTAGATTTTGCCTTCCTTGGTGCGCGAAAACGGCACGCCGTAATGCTCAAGCTCGATGATCGCATCGGGCGCATTTTTGCACATATATTCGATGGCATCTTGATCGCCCAGCCAGTCAGAGCCTTTGATCGTATCGTAAAAATGCCACCGCCAGTCATCGTCGCCCATATTGCCGAGCGCTGCCGAAATACCGCCTTGCGCCGCCACGGTGTGCGAGCGGGTAGGGAACACCTTGCTCAAACAGGCGGTAGAAAGCCCCTCAGCCGCCATGCCAAACGTGGCGCGCAGGCCAGCGCCACCCGCGCCGACGACAATCACGTCGTAATAATGATCGGTAATGGGGTAGCTGGAATGAATGCTCATAAATTGCTCTTAAACGCCGAAGAAATGAAGTTTGAAAATTGCCAGCACGCTGATTGCCGCCAGCGCGATAAACAGGAAATTATTGGCGATGATAAGGGTAAGATTCACCCATTTTTTGTGGATGTAATCTTCAATCACCACCTGCACGCCAAGCCGCGCATGAATGCACAGCGCCAGCATCAGCGCCGCCATGAGCAGCGCGTGAAACGGGCTTTCCAGCCACATCGCAACATCAAAGCGCTCGGCACCAATCAGTTTTGATAGCAAGCTGCACACAAACCAGATGGAAAGTGGAATCAGTGCAATGGCGCTAAGGCGTTGCAGCCACCAATGCGAAAAACCATGTTTGCCCGAACCAAGGCCGCGCGCATTGGCCATCGGCGTGCGTAAATTACGAAGAATCATCGTGCTACCTCGCTGCTTAAAATGCTCATCCAGCTGTAGCTGGTGGCCAGCACCACAAAGGCCAGTACCGCCACACCCGAGCGGGTCACGTTCGTAAGGTCAAAGCCGCGCCCTATATCCCAGAATAAATGGCGAATGCCGTTGCCGAGATGATAGTAAAACGCTGCCGTCCAGCCAATCAGCAAGATGCGGCCGAAGGTGCCAGCAAAGAACTGATGCCAGAAATCGTAGTACGTGCCGCTATAAGCCGCCGACCACAGCCATGCGACCATCAGCACCAAGCCGGCGCTTAAGGCAACCCCCGTGATGCGGTGAAAAATCGATAGGGCGGAAGTGATTTGCGGGCGGTAAATCTGTAAGTGCGGCGATAGCGGCCGATCAGGAATCTGCTGTGTCATAGGGTTCTCGCATAGGTTGCATGACTATGCATGCTTGTGACACATCTAGCGCGACTTTTTGGGCAATGTCAAATTGCGAAGGGTTAATGAAAGGGGCGCTAACTATATTGAGTCAAGTATTGTGGGATTAGTGGCGAGCGAGCATGCCAGAGGCGGTTTTGTTTTCTAAAGCAAATACTCCTACTGCCCGAAGTGCTTCCGCGCTCCGGTAGTCGATGAGGACCTCGCCATTAGCGTGTCCCCAAAAATCCTCATCTCGTTCTAGTGGCAAGGCTTCTAGTGGTAGCCTGTAAAACGTTGCTATTGCTGTTAACACAACAGGCATGCATGTTTTTCCGTAGGTGTTTTCATTTAGATGTAGTAGATGACACGCCTCAACTCTACGCATGTAATCACTTGAGTATTTTGCGCTATATTCTGCATCAAGCTGGTTACTTGCTCTCAGAAAGTGGTTTGTGAACACGTCTTTCTCGAGCTGATCAATAAACGCGATGGCTTTTTTAGCTTGATCAGGCGTAATGCTTGCGGTGGCCACGGAAGGCGTATGAAAAGTGAACTGCATGTCATGATTAGCCGCAACTGCCAGTGGAAAGATTGCCCCTTTTATTGCTTGATTATCTGAAGTATGCTGCAGGGCATATGCAACGATTCTGCTGATTGCCTCTGCTTTATCAGCATTCTGGTATACAGAAGGCTTCACATTTAATTGACGGCGATTGGAAATCAAATCGGGAACAATAAAATGCTCGTTGCCGCGCGGCACATGTTCACAAAATCCCTTTTCAAATGCGCGAAGGATAATTCTCGCATTGCCAAAGAGAGATTCGTTATTGGCTTCTAAATCTTGTTTCATGTGCTGAGCAGCTTAGTCAGGTTCTGTTACAGTTTTATGATGATGTAGAGAAAAATTATCGATTTGGGATTGTCACAGAATCTTCATACTTCAATCTCGCGCCATCATTTAGACGCATGATGTGCAGCTTGATTGTAATAATCCCCAGATCCGCGATCTGCGTTGTCCGAGAAACTCGGCAAGCGGCGATGTTGCCACGCCACCAGAGCAGGCGCATACTTTTGGCTTTAGTGGATGGCATTTTTTTGATGTGGTGTCCGATGCGGCGCGCAGTGCAGTGAACTGGGCATTGCCAAAACTTGAAGTGGCCACGGGCAAGGTAAAAAGCTTGCTGCCTGCCGCCAAAGTGGCAAGCAGGGGTCTGCCGCTGGTTGGGGTGGTGGGTGAAACCATGCATGTGATCACACCCTATCAAAACGCCCGCGAAGATTTTGCCGAGGGCAAGCTCTCGCTAGCCGAATTTGCCGGTCTTACCACCACATACGGCGTCTATGCCTTCTCAGGGCTGGGAGGCTTCATCACCGCAGGCATCAAAGAAGCGGCCACGCATGCGCTGCTGGCAGAAGGTTCTCTGGACGCACGTTACATTCCGCACACACTCACGCAGGAGCTGGCGCATGTTTGGGGCAAGCCCTCATTATGGGAGGCGCAGGATATGTCGCCACTTCCCACGCCTCGGGCGTCTCATCCACAGGCGCCTTGGCTGGTGGATTAGCCTCACGAAAATGCTTGCAGCCTTGCGGGCTTTGCGCTAAACGGCGCACCACTTTTCATCTTTTTTTCATTCTTTTGGCTTTTAGGAGAGCATCATGGCTAAGGAGAAGTTTGAGCGGAACAAGCCGCATTGTAACATTGGTACGATTGGTCACGTGGATCACGGCAAGACGTCGCTGACGGCGGCGATCACGATGGTACTGGCGAAGCAGG
>JALHRI010000050.1 GCA_022841525.1 Alphaproteobacteria bacterium
CTTTGGTGGTCAGTGTCAGAAAACTGATATACGGTAATAACTGATTATTAATGTTCATAATTGATTCCTTCCTTATGGTAAAAAGGACGGAACTGCTCAAATATTCATCGAAGTTTTTTCGATACCCATCCCAATCACACGCATGCGACTAAGACGAGTGATGCTATCTGACAGTCCTGCCATCCTGGGGATTCTCCCTTTAGATCAGTGACTTTGCGTCCCCTGCTTTCTCAGGGTTTGCCTTTCTCAGATCATCTCAATAACGAATAGCGTTTATCCACCTCCCAGGTTGGCGGTAGATAAACAATATTCCTTGCCTATCCGAGTAGCATCCAATGATTTCACGATGTGCTATTTGTTAGCCACAAGTGGAGAAAAATATTGCTTTGATGAGAAAATGCTCGGATAGGCAAGCGACTTCATGAGATATTTCACCTTGTTGTAGGGTCTGCGGTTTGGTGTGGGGGCTAATCGGATAGGCAAGCAATATTCGTTATCATTCTCTTAAAAATTCTTTATGGATCTTAGGAAGTTAAAAACCAACTCAAGCGTATTAATTTATCAATATCAATACCACTACGATCATATTTGCGTGTGATATATTCCCACTAGAAAGGGATTATGTGTGGGATTTAATTCCATGTCAACAGTTAAATTGCTTCCGGTAAAGTTGGAAGCTTCTTGTTGAAATCCGTCTATGGGGCTGTTTATGAGTTACTAAATTGGCTTGTTGAATCGCCCCTGACTTTTCCAGAGATAAGATGTTTCTGATTAGAATGATTGTTTAACCAACCCGATTATCTCTATATGAGCGTATTTTTTGGTTAAAGACTGCTTAAAACTGCCCAGTTTTTGTGAAGTATTACACTTGAACTTGCAATTCCCCGGGCTTGCCGCGGGGATAGGTGTAGGGCACGCAGAGCAAATTTATTTAGCATTTCCTTTCAGAAAGTTAAAATTTTATTACCCTCTGCATCTCACATAAAACTACCAAATTTTACCATCTAATTAAACCCACTGCTTCAAAAGCTCTTCATACTCACCCAGTACTTTCTCCCAGGTAAAAATCTCTTCATGCCGTTTTATGCTTTCTCGTTGCATCTGCAACAATTTAGTTTGGTTATTCAACAACAAATCAAATTGTTCTGCACATGCCTGCTCGTCAATAAAATACTGTGCCCCTGATCCTGCTACCCAGCGGTTGAAACAATTGTCATGTGCCAACACGGGGTTGCCCGCCCCAAGCGCCTCGACCAGAGAAGGATTGGTCCCGCCTACCTGATGGCCATGGACATAAAGCAGGGAATGAAAACGCAATACACTCACCACCTGCTTATCGTAAATTGCGCCGAGGAACACTACCTCATCACTTGCAGCATCAAGCACCTGCCTGTGATACAGTATATTTTCATAATCATACTGACCTAATACTACCAGCTTCATCCCGTACGATTTGCGCGAAAAAGCCAATACTATCTCCAGGATCGAGTTCTCAGGTTCCGGGCGGGCAATAACCAATGCGTATTGTGACGGCATTAATCCATATTGCGCCGTCACTGCCAGGTCCGCCACATCGATCCGATCCGCCCCGTATGGAATCATTGTAATCTTCGATTCCGATACTCTGCTCACGAGGTGCCGCTTGATTTCAGGATGATCGGCGATCAGATGATTGCCCAACCAGCAACCCATGCGTTCGTTCAGATACAACCACGCGCGTTCAAGCACACTCCACTTCTGCCGCTGCCATTCGATACCATCCATGTTAATCAGGTTGGCAATGCCCTTAAGCCGGTAAAGTGCACAAAAAACCGCTGTATTATAACCAAGGGTCAATACCAACCCAGGCTCATTTGCTGCATGCAGCGTAGATATCCAGTCGAAGACGATGGTGCCGCACGCACCTTGTTGGCGCACTGGAATATGCACCAAACGGACATCGTTCCAGCGATCCTCGAAAATCTGCTCGCCGTCGTCTTCCTGGCAATAGACCGTAACCCCCCAGCCCTTGCCCACCAGATACAAAGCCAAGCGTTCCGCGAAGGTTTCAAAGCCGCCGTGTTGGGCGGGGATGCCACGGGTACCGAGGATGCGAAGGATCGGTCGAGTCATGGCACTGCGTAACCTAGTTGGATCATCGTTTCTCGGAACAGCGCATCCACGGCAGGATGCAGCATCGGCCACCCCTTGGCCGGATTATCGTAAAGCCGCTTTTTTGCATAGTCAACCACAGCTGCATCAGGCACCAAGTCGCACTGTTGCTGCAGCCGCTCCAACTCGCCTACTGGGTCGCTGAGCAACGTTTCATACGATAGCCGCACTACAGCGTCAGGAAAACACCGCTTTTGTTTCAGCCCCTCTCTCATGGTGACGATCCATTCCAGCGCCGCCCTGTTCGCATGATCTAAATCACCAGATGCCAACAGCCATACTGACTTAAATGCGGTATCATTGAGAATCAACTGATCGCGCATGTAATGCCATTTGATGTCGTTTCGACCCCACCAGTCATCGGTATGCTGCCCGGATTTCACGCCCAATCGCTCTGACCACTTGACTACCGACGGCACCGCATCGGCACCGTTGCGCGTGATAAAAATGAAACGGGCATCTGGAAATATCTCCCGCACGTAACCTACACGAAAAATTAATTCTGGGTACTTATCCACAACTCGCTCAGCCCCAGTTAACATCAAGTAACGAGAAAAAAGACGGCGCGCTCGAAGCGCGATGTCTACTGTCACGTCGGACGCATCCAGCCGGAATCTCCCCTCCGATAATGAATAATTACTGTTGATATCCTGGCGCGGATCGATGACGTGCCACAGCGCCTTCGGCTCATTGAGATACCCCACCTTGCGATGCAGGGAAAGCATAATGCCAAGTATTGTGGTGCCGGAACGGCCCAGCCCAGTAACAAATACGGGGCGATCAACCAGAGGATTACCCCGCAAGGTTGCCAACACATGCAGCCAGGAAAATACTATAGGGTTGATGAAGCGTCCTTTAGTTGTCAGTGGGCGACCTTCGTACAACAGGTAACTAGCAAAACGGCGTGTAGTTCGTGCCAATCCATATGACCAATAGTCGTTATCAATCTGGGCAATCATGCTTGATCTGCTCCACCACTAACTTGACTAGCAACACTAGCATTATTCCCCACACGTACGCCCAAATCAGCGTAGAGCGCCAGCGTGTCGCGCAAGTAACGCTCTGCACTGAAGGTTTCTACCACATACCGCCGGGCTGCCTCCCCCATTCTGGAGATCTCATCATCAGGCATATCCGCATAGCCACGCAACAGATCAGCTAATTCCTCGGTATTTCCACTCTCGAATAAGGCTCCAGTCTTATCTGGATGCACCATTTCCGGTATGCCACCGATGCGTGCACCGATCACCGGTTTGCCGCTGGCAAAGGCTTCCAGCACACTCATCGGTGCATTTTCATACCACTCCGATGGCAATACCACGGCGCGCGCGCCACAAATAAGTGAATGCAATGACTCACCCGAGCGATAGCCAAGAAACTCGACATCGCCCTGCAACGCTGTATGAAGCGCATGCAGAGTCACTTCCTCCGGCCCGGTACCGGCAATCTTCAGCTTGACACCGGCTTTTCTGGCTGCACGCAGCAAGGTTGCAACACCCTTTTCAGGAGCGAGGCGGCCAAAGAACAAAAAATAATCACCCGGGTCAAAGTTAGGTATGAAACGTGACGCATCAACATAATTCGGGATATGCGCAAATTTCTCACGCGGCCAGCCCCATTCAACAAATTTCTCTATGAAGAAACGGCTGGGAGCAACCACCTTGTTCAAGTATTTCTTATAAGTATTTAACCTGTGATGCAGCAGACTCTCCACACTCACAATAACGCTTGCGCCCAGCGAACTGCGGATGCATCGATGCTTGACAACATTGAGAAGGCTGCCGTCCTTACAACGTTCACAGATGCCATCGTGAGTGAGCATCTTGTAGGCTGGGCATGCGATTTTAAGATCGTGCGCCGTCATCACCACAGGAATACCTGCCTGGCTGAGCGTTGACAGGATTGACGGGGAAAGATGATGGTAAATACAGTGCAGATGCGCGATATCTGCCGGAAAATCCGCCAGAAGGCGACGTAATTTCCTCTGAGCCTCGCAAGAGTAAACCACCTTTGCCGCCATAGAAATCTTGTTCGCCAGCGAATAGGCATGACCGAACTCAATCTCATCAACGAAATACTTTGACCAGGGCGATTCAAAATTCTTTGGGTGATGCATGGAGAAGAACGCATTCTCCCAACCCAACTCCTCCATCAGCGCAGCATGTTCCAGGTAAACCACATCGGATCCACCACGTCGGTAGTGATAGTTGTTTATGGAAAGCAGTCTGGGTGCCATGGCTTTTATCAGTCGTTTGCCGAGCAAAAGACTGAGTACGTCATAGTCCAGCCAAACAGCCGATTTGGGATAACCTCGTAGCGCCTAGCGTTCGAGTCGGCGAGCAGCGAGTCAAGCAGCCGATGATCCAGCAGATTCAGATTGTCTTTGGTCCAGTAAGGCGTGTACCTGGCAGACCACTTAAAGAAGATTGCCGGTGGCAACCAGTGAAGAAAAAATGCGTTTGTATGACTTTCAACAGGGAACCATCGGTTGGGAGTAGTAAAAAAAACATCCTTCCCAACACGCATCATCTCATTGAGAAACCGTAATTGGTCGCTGTATGTGCCAACATGCTCGATCACGGCATTTGAGAAAACCCACTCAAATTCACCATCCTCGAATGGGAATAGCTTGCCACCATAGGTAACAAAACGGCTCTGCGGATATGTATTGCCAAGCGCCGTCAGATCCTGCACTCCGAGAGCCGTGTATAGCGAACGGTCGCCCCTGAAACTGTGCAGGAAGATATTCTGACTCTCCACCCTGCTGTTACTTGAGACGCCAGCATCAAGTATCGGTCCACCGCTATAGTGTGCATAAAACTGTTGCAGCTTGTTTGCTCTCGAATTCTTCATCACCCTTTGTTTTACCGCAGACAAAAAACCCATTATACCTCCTTAAAAATACTTTATAGAGAAATACGCGGCCAGGCGTACCGCTATCAGCAAAACATGAAGTGGATACCCGCCTCGCGCCTTTACAGAGCCAATATCATCTGCTTGCCTTTCATACCATTGATGGCCACGGTCGTACCAGGCTGAGAAAAAATCAATTTCTTTCCCCGGATAGACCGCTGCTTCCGGGTGAAGCAGACAGGATGCGGTGTACCCAAGTAGACGCGCATTTCTGTGCACCGATGCCTATGAAATTGACCTTCATTTAACCACGTATACCAGCATGCCCACGATAGAAACAGGCGGCGCAAAGGAATTTATCCTTGGGACACCTTCAATCATTTCGTTCATGACCATCACTCAATAACAAGTTTTTATATGACTCAGCCACATTACCACCAATTATCCGGTAGTCTCTATAGTGGCTCACATTATTATTGCTGAATTCAATGTTTAGTAAGCTCCCGCCCATTAATTGGAATCTCCGGATTTGAAATTGACCGCATGGCACCTAGTGCTGCTGCAAGGGCATAACAATGCCATGTATAGACAGAAAGTATCGCATCAGAAACACTTTTTTTTCTTACTGCCAGAACTGCAATACACATTAACCAAACAAAAATTTCAGAGGCTGCCAGCGCAGGTACAAACTTGATTGCCCCCAAATGCATCACGCCGCCTGCCAACATTCCGGCTGTCACATGAAGTGCAGGTGCGGCGAAAACGAACCATGCCCGGCGTACACTTAACCACCACCATGGTTTCCTGAAGGCCGTGCGGAGACACATACCGTAGGCATGCATCCGGCGATTCCGCCACAGCCGGCAAAGCATCTGAAAATTGCTCTCGGAATGACCCGTGTGAAGTACGGCTATTTCCGGAAGTCGGATGAGACGCCACCCGGCAGCCAGCAGACGAGCGCCGAGTTCCGCTTCTTCGCGAGCCGGAAGCCAGCGATGTGCAAGATAGCCAACAGATTCAATCGCTTTACGGCGGTACAGGCCGCCGCCGCCGAGGTCTGGAACTTCCATTATCTGCTGCTGTGCTGTCGCTCTAGAAGCGCGTCGTTTATCGTCCGCAGTCTTGATATTTGTATCAAGCAATTTTCCCGCTACGCCGGCCACGTCAGGGTTGGATTCAAGGTAATCTAGCGCCAAAGATAAGAAACCACGCTGCAATTCCATGTCTCCGTCCAGTACATACAGATACTCACCGTGAGCATATTGGTAGCCAAGCTGCACTGCCGACGCACAGCCGCAATCTTCTTTGCGGACAAATTGAATAATTCGAACAGGGTAACGTTTTGCGATCTCAATTGTCCTGTCGGTAGAAAGAGAATCGACCAGAATTACCTCGCCACCAACTTTCTGCACTTCTACCAAAGCTGCCTCAAGGCAATTCGATATTAAGGCTTCTTCATTGAGCGCTTTAATCAGAATTGAGAGTTTCATCCGCTATTCCCTACAAGTAGACTGGCAGCACCATCATGGCTGCATCCTTTTAAGTCTGAAAGATTAATTGCATTCATGCGATTCGCCTCAAATTATTCATCGATAACTGGAACCGTGCTACCAACAGTGGCATGTCACGCACCTGGATCGCCTGGTATCGCATGGCATCTGCCCTGAACAGGTGCTTGATGCCATGCAGCAAGGTTTTGATGTGCTTCTTTGCCGATCCACCGGATACGTCACAGAGATAAGCCTCGCCGCCGCCCCAAACACTGATTTCCGCAGCTCCCGGCGTTTTTCCGGCCACGATGTCAGATTGAATGCCATGTTGCGGCAAGACCTTGCCGAAGAGCACACTCACATCCACCCGAAAGGCCGGGCCGGTATCTGAGATTAGATAAAGAAGAGGGATATTCATTGTTCTGCGTGTTATCAAATGAAAATCTTACAAATAAAGCACCCCGCCGCAAGTAGCGAGGTATTAAGAACGCTTTTCAGGCTACTGGTTTTCAACCAGCTATCGCCCCAAGGGGCGAGGAATTAAACCCGAAAGAGATTAAACAGTCGACTCAACCTCGCCCGCTCTTTCACCTGGAAGACCTAAAGAAATAGGCCACCAGCAGCAAAAGACCACAAACAAGCGCGGCCATGATGAGCAGATCTGACCAACTGTGTGCCGACATCTGCCTAGTGAACAGTTCCACCATGTCTGCACAAAATGACGGGGAACGATCTTCGATCATATGGAGCCACTCCATTCAAATATCCCTAGCGATAACCCAGACGGCAATTCATGTCGCCGCCGTTACGTTTGAAGAAATCCAACTCTGCTCCATAAAGTTCAGTCCGCCAGCGTTCGTCCAGCCGTATCCCCTTTCCGGGAGCAAATCGCGTGTTGTTGCCGTCGACAAGATGCCTCGTAGCTTGTGCCAGGTCGAGCATCCCTGATTCGAAAGGAATGCCGACAAAGTCGCACAGAATACGGCCAGTTCCTTCTGGATCAGACGCCAGATCTTCATACCGTATTTTGAGCAGGTTACTTGGGGCAATATGGCTTTCCAGCAAGGGCACTGCACGGCGGTAGTAGCGCAACCAGCCATTCACACTCTCGGACTGGCTTAATCCGCTGGAACGGCGTGAAAGATAGACTCCACGCCCGTCGCGGGTCAACAGGAGCACCTTGACAAGATCCGGCCAGCGTTGGTGCAATTCGACCGCTTCACGGAAATTCTTGGACGAGTCCACGATGACAGACTTGCCCCAACAACGGGAAATCGCCCGATAAAGATCTATCTTGTTGTGTAACGCCTTAAGCAGCACGGGCGGGATCGGGAATCGTTCACGCAGGCCGTCTGACAGGTGATTCCTACCCTCCATCCATGCCTTGCGAAAAGTAACTGCCGCGCGGTATGCGAGCGTCTGGTGCCGATGATCGATCGCGACAGCGGCAAGGGCATCCCACAGCCTGAACGCATAAGGGTTCTTAATCAAATCAATACCCTGCGCAGACAGAATAACATCAAATACTTTGCGCCACTGCATACAAGTACGCAAATTGTCGCCGCAACTGCATTTGCCATCCAGACTGATAGCCTTGCCCAGAAAGTTAATTTCTCCCAGAGAAGCCGCATGGGAGTGCCCACCCACGAACATGTCGGTCAGGGTGGAACCACAACGGGCAGCAGAGCAAATGTACAAAATACGAAAATCGTCCTGAGCGGTTTGTTCTGGCTGGCTAAATTCTGGATGTGTCATTTTAGATATTCCGATATTTATTGAGAGAATCAATCTACCACAGTACATTATTACAACTTATCATCTGCTTCAAGAAATCCCCAGCGGCGCAGAGTATCGCCATGCAGATCCTGCACCGTGCACAATTCTGATTCTGTCCAGTTGCGGCTCCATGCCTCCTGCCTTGGTCTGAGATGCAAAGATTCGATGATTTCCTGAAACGTGGCGTCTGCCTGTGGAACCACATCCATGAAATGCAGGATGCGCTGCAACTGACCATGAGGGTCGCAACAGTTCGTCATATTGCACTTCCAGCAACTTACTCTCCTCAATCAGAGTAATTCCCCGTTCCAGTGAGTGCATTTCTTCAACCCAATTTCGTGCGGCGAGTTCCAATGGATTCGCACCTTCGGCAACCTCCTGTCGCGGCGTCTTGCCCGTCCAGTATAAAGTATGGTCATTCCACCACTTCACCTGCAATAAAGAATGAGCCACTGCGCGGCCATCCCTGACCAGATGAATGTATTTCGCATTGGGGAATATCTGTTTCAGAACCGGTATGCGGCGGTTGTTGGCGGTGCGCTTCGATAACAGCACATCCGCACCGGAAGCATGGAGGGTACGTTCAAAACGCTCTCTCAAACAGTTTGTGACACGGGGCAATAGGTGGAAATCTTCAGCAGGTGTGAGTGGAGCCCCACAACTGGCATACACCGGCTCGGCCTCCGCTGGGGTTGGCACGATAAATTGCGTCCACTTGCGCCGTTTGTTAAACGAAGCGCCACCTTGCTCCTGAAACCAGGATCTGCGCTTGAGTTCCGGAAAGTAATTTGGCAGGCGTTGCAAGCAGGCCAAAGAAGGCCATTCGGGGTAGCGCTGCTGGTAATTGCTCAGATAGGCCACACTGCGGTGAACGGACAGCATCTTGTAGAGTAGCGTGGTGCCCGAGCGACCCGCCCCCAGCAGAAAAACGAAGTTACTCTTTTCGTTCATATAAGTACTCCCATCCGTTTGTTGTAGGCTTTGATCAAGATTGAAAGTTTCATTTTTGGTCTCATTACAAATTAGTCAGCCGCACCCACTGCGGTTATCAAATGATAGCATCTGCCCAGAACATTCGGCTAGTCGCTAGTCAGGTAAATATTCATTGTTCTGCGTGTTACCAAACAAAAATCTTACGGTTGACCAGCCGGTTCAACCTCGCCCGCTCTTCCACCCGGAAAGGCCTGAGGAAATAAGCCACCAGCAGAAAAAGACCTTCAGCAAGCATGGCCATAATAAGCAAACCTGACCAACCGTGCACCGGCATTGCAAAAAGCGGTTGCGCCAGAATAAATCCCGCCAAAGCCGCCGCTATCAGCTTGAAGAACCCGATGGCATCGGGGCGGTAAGTAGTGGTGTGCGTCAGGGCGATAATGATCGTGGCATTGAATAGCATTAGACTTACGATCATTGCGACGATAGGCCCCCATAATCCATGACCCGCTTCGAGCAGCCAATAAGCCAGCGGCAGTGCCAGGATGCCAAGAGAACTCCCCCAGGAACTGAGATGGCTGTTGTCACTGGCTACTGCCACAGTCTCCAGTATCCGGTGCTGACTGAGGGGAATCAGCGCCAGCAGCAGACCTGCCAGGTAATAACCCGTCTGGTTGAATTTGCTACCACTGAGCAGGCTCAACAGTTCATCCCCGGCAAGCCAGGTAAATACTACCAGGGGCATCAGAACAAACAGGCTCAACTTGCCCACGAGATTGGCGTTGCGCGTCAACTCCCCCATACCGCCTGTACCTACGTAGGAAGCCACCAGCTTGGGCCGAATCAGGCTGGACAACAGCGTAGCTGGCAGGTAATTGGAAATCTGCATGTACAGACTGCGCAAGAAACCGAACAGTGCGGTGGCTTCCACGCCGAGGTAGCGCTGGATCAGAAAGACAAATACCTGCGGGCTATAGGTTAGTGTAATGAGCTGGCTGAAATACATGTGGCGCGCGATGCGCCACATGTCCGGCCAGTTTGGCGGTTGCCAGCTTTCCTGTCCCGGCAAGTCGCGGTGGATATGCAAGTGCCGAACCAGGCTACGCAACGCCAGCATGGTGCCCAGCGCCGATGCCACCAGCTCGGCCAGCACCACATGATGCAGATGAACCACTCCCTGAGCCGCCACGATGCCCAACAGCAACAGCAAAGCCAGATTACGCGCCACCAGACTGATCTGCGCCTGTCTCTGCTGCATCAAGGATCCAAGAATATTTTCCCGGATACGTCGACCCAAACCTTCCAGCAGCAGCACCAGCAGATAGATCCTTGCCACATTTGTATATTGCGCGAGTTCCAGAGGTAGCAGCAGCCATGGCATCGCTATGAAGAGCATCAACGCACCCGCGACGAGAAACAGACCGATGCGGACACTGACCTGCCACACGAAATGTGCCAGCATCTTCCCGCTGGCGTGCAGGCGAAATTCCGGCAAATAGCGCGCCACCACCCACGGCAAGCCGAGCGACGTGATAGCCAGTGCAAGCTCCATTCCGGCCACCAGCACCACATAAGCGCCATATTCCTCCATCGCCAGCAAGCGCACCAGCCAAAGCACGAAGACCAGGGTGAGCAAGGCGGAGGCAGCCTTGCCGGTAAGGAAATGCGCTGCGCTGCGCTTGAGCGCGGCAGTGGAATACGGCGAATCGCTCATGAACGGTTATCGGCCATTGCAACAACATGCCTGCGGTGCAACCAGGCCAGATAACCCAGTAGCACGGAAAACACGATCTGAAAACTCAGGATTTCCAGCACGCCTAAACGGTAAAAGAGAAAAAAACCAAACAGCGCCAAAGCTGCCTGGATGGCGGCGGCATCCGCCCGTACCGTTGGCAAGGTGGACTCCCGCCGCAGTCGGCCAGCGCAGCGCCAGGCCAGGGCAAGGATGGTTATGAACAGGCCGGAGCCAAACACGCCCATGTCCCAAAGCAGGGTTGATGCTGCGGTCAATCCGATGCCGTATCCGGGATAGCGCATGGCCACGTGGCCGCCCGCACCGGAATGTGAGCTGCCCAGACCGTTTCCAAACACGAAGGAGACCGGATCATGAACCCCCTGACGCTCGGCCCAGAAAATCAGCACTGTGGTGCGGTTGAGGTAATTATTACCATAACCCCTTACGTAAATATTGTAGTCGAGGGTACTTTCGATATTTTCAACCAGTGTCAATTGTCCAGGATGGTTGTGCAGGTAGGCGTAACCCGCAGCCACCGTGAACAAGGTGGCGACGATCAGGCCCATCAGCCAATAATGCAGCCGGGCAAGCATTTCGTGACGGTAGAGCACCAGAAACATGAGCGGCAGCATGATAAGCACGGCTTTGGTCTCCCCCAGAAACAAGGGCGCTAGCACCAAGGGTGCCAACAGAATAAGGCGACCGGCAGATAATGCTTTTTCCATTCGCCGCGCCAGCAGGAACGCCAGCACGATAATAAGGAAGGCGGCCATTTCCGCACTGGCGCCCCCGCCGGTGAGGCTTGACCCAAAGGTACCCGCAACGACGTCGATGGGTATCATGCCCCGAAAGGAATTTTGCAATCCTTCTCGCAGAGGGACAAAAATAATATTTTCGTAAATTGCAAAGGGGAGTTGCACCAGTGCAACCAATAAAACAAATATCTGCCAGCGGCGAATCTCCTGTTTATCGAAAACAATCCAGCACAGAGCAAAAATTAGCCCCCATAACTGAAAATAACGCTTAAAACCACTCAAGAATTCGCCCATTGAATGCCATTGGATGAGCGAATTAAGCAGCGCATAAACCAGAAAACCGAAAGCAGCCCAGATGAAGGCAGGGGTATTTTTCACAATGCCTGGGGAAATGGCGACCTTGATAAACGCTAAGAACATCAGGAAAAAACCGAGCAATGAGACACCCCATGCTGCTTTTGTAGCAAAAAAATCAGCATAGAGCGGAATAAGACCTACCACCAGCAAACTAAGCGACAGAATTAACCAGATGATCCATTCGGGCCAGACTAAAAGCACTGTACCCGCTATGAGAGCTATTGCTAGACTAATAATTGTGGGATTAGCTGTTACCGCAAACAAGCCAAACAACATCGCCATTAGCACACTGGCAAATACGATAATATAAAATATTTTCTGACTGCCAGAATCGGCTGATATGCTTACCTTGTAGGCAAAATTTTGCTTATACACCAAAAGTTCCTATCAGTCTGGTCCGTTCCTTGGCATCAACTGTTAACAATAAATCCTGAATAAAAATAGTCTGAAGCTGATAAGCTTTATCTTTATCAGAGTCTATAGAAGATACACGCACTAACATTCCATCAGGCACACTTCCAGTTAATCCATACCGCAACTGCTGCAATTTCTCTTCAATCCCAGGTGGAACTGCCTTGTTACCAACAGTTACCCAGTAAGTAATGGGTTCGTTACGATTACCCTTTACTGCCATTAAACGCTTTATCGGTAATTTTCCATATTGCGTAAGCAATTCCCCGGCATAAGTCTTCATTATTTCAAAGCCTTGCGCGTAATAGCACACTTCCGGTTTATGCACTGCAAGATTGTCACTCTGATCACCTCCAT
>JALHRI010000051.1:0-3890 GCA_022841525.1 Alphaproteobacteria bacterium
AATAATACTATCCATGGTGGTGAAGGCGATGATGTATTAGAAGGCGGCCGGAGTAGAGACACGATCACTGGTGGCGTAGGTAATGACAGGATTCTTGGTGATGAGGGCCACGATGTTATCAGTGGCGGTGATGGCAATGATTTGCTCGATGACGGCGAAGGCGACGACACCATCACCGGCGGCGAAGGCAACGACACGTTCGTATTGAGAACAGCCTTCGATCGCGATACCATTACCGATTTTGTCATCGGCCAAGACCGTATCGATCTTACTGGCTATGCTGGTGGGGGCCTCACCTTCGCCCAACTGAATATTGTGCAGTCTGGCAATAACGTGGTGATTACTGCGCCTAACAGCACCGGCAGCATCACCCTGAACGGCCTCACCGTTTCGCAGATTACACCGGCCATGTTTATCGGCCTTGCAGCTGTTAGCACTACCCCAACGCCTGGTGATGACTCCATCACCGGCACGGAAAAGGATGACTTTATCGACGGCCTTGGTGGTAACGACACCCTGCTTGGCCTGAGCGGTGATGATACGCTCATCGGTGGTGGGGGAAATGATAGCATTGAGGGTGGCAACGGCAGAGACGCTTTATTTGGCGGCTACGGCGATGATACCATTATCGATAACGGCGGTGGCGGCAATTTCCGTGGTGAAGACGGGAATGATCGCATCACAATCAATATCGTATCCGCTAGCGCTCTTACCGCAACCGATATTTCCGGTGGTAATGGTGACGACGTGATTATCTTAAGTGGCTCTAACTCGGAGTACGACCGTATAAAGATTCTAGGCGGTTCAGGCAATGACACCATTAATGCATCCGCCCTACTCAGTCATCAAAGCGAGAACGAATGGTCTGTTATTGCTTATGGCTTCGACGGCAACGACAGTATCATAGGTAGCAACGGCCTTGACTATATCACTGGTGATGAAGGTAACGATACCCTCCGCGGTGGAAACAGTAATGACAGCGTGATAGGCGGCGACGGCGACGACTCTCTTGATGGCGGCGCAGGAAGTGATCAGTTGCTCGGCGATAGCGGTAATGATCAGATTGCCGGCGGCAAAGGCGACGATTATATTGATGGTGGTTTTGGCAATGACACGCTTGATGGCGACGATGGAAATGATATCATTTCCGCTTTTCTTGGCAATGACAGTGTAAACGGTGGCGCAGGGGATGATATTATCTCAGGGGATGGTATTATGTCAGCAGCTGCAGGAGATGATACGCTCAATGGTGAAGACGGCAATGACAGTATAAACGGTGGCCAAGGTAACGACATTATCAATGGCGGTGCGGGAAATGACCTAATTCAAGGCGAATTAGGCAACGATACCCTCATCGGTGGTGCTGGGAATGATATGATTTACGGTGGTGCCGGTAATGATGCTCTCAACGGCGGTGAAGGCGATGATTTTGTTGAAGGCGGAAGTGGTCACGATCAAATTCAAGGAGCACTGGGCAACGATACCGTCAATGGCGGTTTTGGCGATGATGCACTTTATGGTGCCAGCGGTAACGACCTGATCAACGGCGGCGACGGCGATGACACTATTGAAGGCGGATTCGGACTCCTTGGCGTTGACTCAGGCAACGACACTTTAACGGGTGGCGCCGGTGCCGACATATTCGTCTTCGAGAGTGGGCGTGGCTTCGGCCATGACCGCATCACCGATTTTATGATCGGAATGGATACAATTGACCTCAGCGCTCTGGATACGGACTTCAAGTCACTCGATATCACGGAAACCAAAGATGGATCCATTATTACGTTTAGCCTGCTTGACCCTACCACAGACACAAAAACCGAGCATACCATCACGCTCGTAGGCGTCAGGGCGGATGCACTTTCGGCGAGTGACTTTCTGTTTTAGATGCAACTCATTTTTGTCATTCCCGCGCACGCGGGAATCCTGACCAAGCAAAATAACCCTATCTTATGGACATCAATATGAAAGCCCTCCTGCAAAACGACATCGAAGAAAACATCTGGAACACCGAAGCCGAAGACAAGAACGATGATGGCAACACGCTTTTGCCCGATAGTTTTTTGTGGGAAAAAACGCGCTTAGGAAGCAGTACCACCCCAACTCCGGGCGATGACTCCATCACCGGCACCGCCGGTAACGACACCATCGATGCGCAGGCGGGGAATGATACCGTTCTGGGTCTGGGTGGTGATGATGTCATTCTCGGCGGCGATGGCGATGATGTGTTAGAAGGCGGTGAAGGCAATGATTACTTAGACGGTCAGTCGGGTAACGATGTCTTCCGCTTTAGCGGGCTGTTTGGTGAAGACACCATCCGCGGTATTGCTGCGGGCTCAGACAAGATCGATCTGTCGGCGTATTCAGAGCTGCGTTTTTCAGATCTGGTGCTTGAAGAAGTTCAAGGCTCGAGCTCTGTTCCAAACGTGCATATTACATTACCAAACGGTAGCAAAATTGTGGCTTTGGGTAATTCCCTGTCACAAATTACAGAAACGGTGTTTATCGGCCTTACAGATGGCTTTAACGCTACGGACGGCGATGACCTTATCACCGGCACTGCGGGCGACAATAGAATCGATGCCTTTGCCGGCAACGACACCGTTTACGGCCTTGGTGGCAATGATTCGCTTATCGGCGGCGATGACAATGACTGGCTGGATGGCGGTGAAGGCAACGATAGCCTATATGGCGGCGACCGCAATGATACGATCTATGGCGGCTTAGGTAACGATCTCATTCAAGGCGATATTGGCCACGATATTCTAAGTGGCGGTGAAGGAGACGACAGCATTGACGGAGGCGAAGGCGTCGATCTTATTCAAGGTGGACTTGGTAACGATACCATCAGCGGTGGCGATGAGAATGATGCGCTTTACGGTGGCGACGGAGATGATAGCATGGAAGGCGGCAGTGGTAGAGATACACTCTACGGCGGTAACGGAAATGATACGCTCGTTGGCGGTGCCAGTTACTTAGGCCTAATC
Organism: Alphaproteobacteria bacterium; assembly: GCA_022841525.1. Taxonomy (GTDB): domain Bacteria; phylum Pseudomonadota; class Alphaproteobacteria; order Rickettsiales; family UBA3002; genus JALHRI01. The sequence continues at coordinate 2,988 of JALHRI010000051.1, forward strand.
TACGGTGGTGACGGTAATGATATTATCAACGATAACGCTGGTGGAGAAATACACGGTGAACTTGGAAATGACACCATCAACATTCAAATGTTAAATGGCGATTTTGGCACTACCTTCATCTACGGCGGTGACGGCAATGATCATATTACCGTAAGCGGTATAACAAACGGTTACGGCCTGCAGGCTTCTGGTGGCAATGGCAACGACATAATCATCAACTCAGTGATCAATGGCAGGTCAAATATCAATGGTGAAGATGGTGATGATAGCCTTGCGGGAAGTAACGCCGAAGATAGTATCTTTGGCGGCACGGGAAATGACACCATTACAGGTGGGGCGGGTAGAGATAGTCTCAATGGTGGCGCAGGCAACGATAGAATTGATGGTGGCGAAGACGATGACATCATCAACGATATTGGTGAAAATAATTACGCAGACGGCGGCGATGGCAACGACGAAATCGAAGTGCGAGCAGCCCTTAATGCTAATACCAACACAACAGTATTCGGTGGAGCTGGCAATGACCTGATTAACGTCTATGCTTCGAATGCTGGCTTTACCTATCATGCTGATGTGAATGGCGGCGACGGTAACGATACTATTTTCTCGTTTAACACTCAAAGTGCTCACACCACAACCTTAAGAGGCGGTGCTGGAGAAGACAGAATCAAAGGCGGCGCAGGCGCAGACAATATCTTCGGCGGCGCAGACAACGACTGGCTCACCGGCGGCGCAGGTGATGATACGTTCTCTTTCTCTGGAACATTTGGTAACGATATTATTACCGATTTTCAAAGTGGCGATAGAATTGCATTGTTAGATTATCCGGGGCTGACATTTGCCCAACTACAAATTGAACGGCTTGGATCCACTTCGGTAATCACGTTGCCGAACGGCTGGGGA
>JALHRI010000051.1:3900-12573 GCA_022841525.1 Alphaproteobacteria bacterium
GCTAAGTTCGTTTTTCTCACTTGTAACGCCTGACATGTTTATTGGACTTGCCCCAGCGGTAAATGAGCCCACAAATGGTAATGATTCTCTCACAGGCACTGAAGGTAATGACACCATCTATGCGCTGGCTGGGCAGGATACCGTGATTGGCCTCGATGGCCACGACTTCATCGATGGCGGCGACGGCATTGATATTATCAATGGTGGATTAGGCAATGACACAATTTTCGGTGGCAATGGCACTGATTTTATAATCGGTGGGCTTGGTAAAGACTCAATTATCGGTGGCAATGGCGATGATGTTATTAATAGTGGTGATGGTAATGATTTTATTGATGGTGGAACAGGTCAAGATGAAATTCAAGGCGCATTAGGGAATGATACCATCCAAGGCGGTGAAGGTTCTGATGCACTTTTTGGTGAACGCGGGAATGATGTCATCAACGGCGGTGACGGTGACGATTATATCGAAGGTGGCTGGTGGTTAATTGGACCTGATGTTCTAGGTAATGATACCCTCACCGGAGGCGCTGGTGCAGATGTGTTCTACTTCGAAAACGGGTTTGGTAATGATGTCATCACCGATTTCACCATAGGAGAGGATAAGATTGCTCTGTATAGTCTGGATACGGATTTCAAGTCGCTTGGTATTACTGAAATTAAAGACGGTACGATCATTTCAGTTAGCGTCATTGACCCTGTATCAAACGAAAAGACGGATCACACCATTACCTTAGTGGGCGTAAAAGCCGGTGATCTTTCGGCCAGTGACTTTCTTTTCTAGTACCAAGGTGCTAGGAACGGTTCGCGTGGCGCATCCTTACAGGTGCGCCGGAGGCTTTTTCTTTCTGCATGAATCGGAACAATAGCGCACTTCTTGCCAGACCTCTTCCCACTTCTTTCGCCAGATGAAGGGCCTGCCACGGCGTACGCAGAGTTTGCTGGGCAGATGCGCTTTTTTGATGCCTTTCATTACAAGCGGCCCTCCGCTATTTTTTGCAGTGTAGCAGCGGCCTGCGCGCGAATGGCTTGTTGTTTTTCCGGCGCAAACTTATCCCAGGTGGAAAACACATACGGCATGCGCTGATTGCCACGAAATTTATCTTCGTGGCGCACTAAAAAATCCCAGTACAGGGCGTTGAAAGGGCAAGCATTCTCGCCTGTCACCTCATCGGGGTCATACTTGCACTGCTTACAATAATTACTCATGCGGTGGATGTATTTACCGCTTGCCGCGTAAGGCTTACTGGCGACCACGCCGCCATCGCCAAACAGCGCCATGCCGAGAGTATTGGGCATTTCCACCCATTCATAGGCATCAGAATATACGGCTAAATACCATTCCTGTACTGCTTTCACATCCAGCCCGGCAAGCAGCGCAAAATTGCCAGTAATCATCAGGCGCTGAATGTGGTGGGAATAGGCATGATCGCGCGTGTGGCGCACCGATTCTGCGATGCAGAACATCTGCGTTGGCGCACCCCAGTAAAAATCTGGTAGCGCGCGTGTAGCGTTTAGCACATTGCGCTCACCATATTCGGGCATGAAATGCCAGTACACACCGCGAATATATTCGCGCCATCCAAGAATTTGGCGAATGAACCCTTCCACCGCATTCAGCGGAGCGTTGCCTGCGCGGTAGGCCGCCTCCGCGCGCAGGCACACTTCCAGCGGCAAGAGCAGTCCGGCATTCAGATAGGAAGAAATCAGCGAGTGATATAAATAGGGCTCGCCTGCCACCATGGCATCTTGGAAGTCACCAAAACATGGCAGACAGTGTGTGATAAAATGATCCAGCTCGATCAAGGCTTCCGCGCGCGTGAGGGCATAATGAAAGGGCTCCAGCGTGCCGAAATGATGACTGAAGCGATCCTTCACCAACGAGAGCACCTCACGCGTTATCGCCGATTTTTTGTGAGCGATGCGCGGCGGCGAAGTCATGCTCGCTTTGGGCGGTTTACGGTTTTCTTTGTCGTAATTCCACTCACCGCCAGTGGGCTTACCATCCGCGTCCATCAAGATGCCGTACTGCCTGCGCATCTCACGGTAGAAAAATTCCATGCGCAGCTGTTTTTTATCCGCTGCCCACGCGGCGAACTGATCATGCGTCGCCAGAAAACGCGTATCGGTTAAAATTTCCACCGGAACAGATAACTCATACTGCCAGGATTTCATCATTTCTAACACGCGGTATTCGCCCGGTTCTGTTACGATGAGGCTGTTTGGCCTAAGCTCGGCAACGGCGCGCTGTACCTCGCCACTAAAGCTGCCCGTATTAGCTGGATCATCGAGTTTGATGTAGCGCACGTGCACGCCGCGCGCGGTAAGTTCGGCGGCGAAGTGGCGCATCGCGGCAAACAAAAATGCGATTTTTTTAGGGTGATGCGGCACGTAGCCCGCCTCTTCCATCACCTCGCAAAGCATCACGGTATCTTCTGCCCCCAGACTTTCCAGCGAGGAAATCGAGGCCGAGAGTTGATCCGCAAGAATCAGGCGAAGTGCGCTCATGCTTTCATTTTCGGGCGCACGCGCGATAGCCCACCATCCACTGCCAGTACTTGTCCGGTGATCCAATTATTGGCGGGATCGAGCAGAAACACGATTGCGCGCGCGATGTCTTCAGGCGTGCCAAGGCGACCCAGTGCATGCATGCTCTCAGAATATTTACGCGTGGTTTCATTGCCAGTCAGCGAGGCTGTGAGCGGCGTTTGCGTAAGCCCCGGCGCCACCGCATTCACCCGCAAATTCTGCCCCGCATAGCTCGCCGCTGCCGATAATGTGAGGCCAAGAATGCCCGCTTTTGCAGCAGCAATCGCTTCATGATTGGCGAGCCCTTCCATCGCCGCTGCCGATGACACCAGCACCACCGAGCCGCCCTTGCTCATGTGCTTACCCGCCGCGCGAACAGTAGCAAAGGCAGTGGTCAGCGACGCATCGATCACATCTTGATACTGCTCTTTGCTGGTCAGATGCGCGGATTTTAGCAGCAGCGATCCTGAACAATTCACCACCCCATCAAGCTCGCCTGCTTGCCTAAATACGGCGTCCACTGCGTCAAAATCCGTGGCGTCCAGCAGGGCATCCGGCGTGACTTTGGAAGTGTCGCGCGCGGTGGTAAACACGCTGTGTCCGGCGCTTGTAAGCAGCGAAAATGCCGCCTGCCCGATGCCACTGCTTGCGGCAATCACTAAAAAACGTGCCATACATCCTCCTGATTTAGGCCTCTATGGTAGAGGCTTTGCCCGTTACTTAGTAATTACAAATCCGCCATTATTCCATTGACTGGCCGTGCAAATCCGCTAACTAGCGCCTTTATTTTTCACGTGGGAGAACCGCCATGACCGCAGCCGCCAAAGCCAAAAGCAACCAGAAAGCCGAGCTGCTTTCGAAAGAAGTCAAACATATCGACATCACCACGTTTGATGCGCGGCCGATCATCGATTCGATGCGCGATATGTCGTTCACCTCGCGTGACCTCGCGCGCGCTACCGATATTTTCAACATGATGCTCAAAGACGAAAAATGCAGCATCATCCTCACGCTGGCGGGTTCCACCTCGGCGGGTGGCTGCATGAAAATTTACGCCGACATGGTGAAACTGGGCATGGTCGATGCAATTGTTTCCACCGGTGCATCCATCGTGGATATGGATTTCTTCGAGGCGCTTGGTTACAAACATTATCAGGGCAATCAGCACGGCGCAGACGACAACGCCCTGCGCGATTTATACATCGACCGTATTTACGATACCTACATCGATGAAGAAGAACTCCAGGCCTGCGATCATACGATTTTGGAAATTGCCAATTCCCTCGAGCCTCGCGCCTATTCCTCGCGCGAGTTTATTAAGGAGATGGGCAAGTGGTTGGCCGCCGGCAACGCCAAGAAAAAAGATTCCCTCATTCAACTGGCCTATGAAAACGACGTGCCGATTTTCTGCCCCGCCTTTACCGATTCTTCGGCTGGCTTTGGCCTGGTGAAACATCAGGTCGATAACCCCAAGCGCCACATGGTGCTGGATGCCATCGCCGATTTCCGCGAGCTGACCGATATAAAAATCAAAGCCGGCACCACCGGCCTTTTAATGATTGGTGGCGGCGTGCCGAAAAACTTCGTGCAAGACACCGTGGTGTGCGCTGAAATTCTCGGCCACGACGACGTGCAAATGCACCAATACGCGATTCAGATTACCGTGGCCGACGTGCGCGACGGCGCGTGCAGCTCCTCCACGCTGAAAGAAGCTTCCAGCTGGGGTAAAGTCAGCACCGTGCACGAGCAAATGGTATTTGCGGAAGCAGGGTCGGTAATCCCGTTGCTAGCCTCCGATGCCTATCACCGTGGCTACTGGAAAAACCGCAAGAAACGCGCGTTTGCCAAGTTATTTTCTTAAGAGGATTTGCTTACGCCGCTTTTTTACGAGCCGTGGCAAGCTTTGGCTTAAGGCTGGCAGAGTTTTCCTTCGCGGCTTTCACGAAGGATACGAATAGCGGGTGCGGCGCCAGCGGGCGCGACTTAAATTCCGGATGATACTGCACACCCACAAACCACGGATGGCCTTCAAGCTCTACGATTTCCGGCAAGGCACCATCCGGCGATTTTCCGGAAAAAATCACGCCGTGCACTGCAAAATCCGCTTCGTAGGCAAGGTTGACTTCATACCGGTGACGGTGACGCTCAGTAATCGTTTTTGCGCCGTAAATTTTAGCTGCCAAACTACCAGATGCAATCTCACACGGATAGGACCCCAGACGCATCGTACCGCCCAGATCGCCTTTGGCGCTGCGTTTTTCGGTAGCGCCATCTTTTTCCCACTCGGTCATAATGCCCACCAATGACCCGCGTGGATCTTTACTGGGAGCGCTCGAAAACTCTGCCGATGTCGCATCTTTGACGCCAAGTAAATTGCGTGCCATTTCGATAACAGCAAGCTGCATGCCGTAGCAAATGCCCAGGTAGGGGATGCGCTTTTCGCGCGCGAATTTTACCGCAGCAATTTTGCCCTTCACGCCCTCTTCACCGAAGCCTCCGGGTACTAAAATCGCATCGACATCGCCAAGCTTGCTTTGTGCATCCGCTGACTCAAATACCCGCGCATTGACCCACTGCAAATTCACGCGCACATTGTTTTCAATACCGGCATGATCGAGTGCTTCGGTGAGCGATTTATACGCATCGCCAATGCTGGTATATTTGCCGACAAACGCGATATTCACTTCGCCGCGCGGCTTTTCGTAGCGCTTGACGATACGGTCCCACGAGCTAAGGGACACTTTCTTTTTCGACTTCATTTTGAAATGTTCCAGCACCCGCACATCGAAGCCCTCGAGGTGCAGATTTTGCGGTACTTTATAAATCGAGGTCGCATCCAGTGCGGAAATCACGCAGGATTCCGGCACATTACAGAACTGCGCGATTTTCTTTTTCTCTGACACCGGAATCGCTTTTTCGGCGCGGCAGAGCAGAATATCGGGCTGAATACCAATCGAGCGCAGCTCTTTCACCGAGTGCTGGGTGGGCTTGGTTTTAAGCTCTTTCGCCACCGCGATGTAGGGTAGCAGTGTCACGTGAACATACAGTACGCGGCTGCGACCAAGTTCGTAACCAAGCTGGCGAATCGCCTCAAAAAATGGCAGGCCTTCAATATCGCCGACGGTGCCGCCAATTTCGCATAAAATAAAATCTTCCTTCTCACTATCACGTGTGACGAAGTTTTTAATCAGATCGGTCACGTGCGGAATCACCTGTACCGTGCCGCCCAGATAATCACCCCTACGCTCTTTGGCGAGCAGGTCAGAATAAATCTGGCCGGTGGTGATGTTATCGCTCTTGCGCGCATCCACACCGGTAAAGCGCTCGTAATGGCCTAAATCGAGATCGGTCTCGGCGCCGTCTTCGGTCACGAACACTTCGCCGTGCTGGGTGGGGTTCATGGTGCCGGGATCAACGTTCAAATACGGATCCAACTTGCGCAGGCGCACCCTAAATCCCCGCGCTTGCAGCAGCGCAGCGAGTGAGGCCGCCGACAACCCCTTACCTAAAGAAGAAACCACCCCGCCGGTAATAAATATGAATTTCGCCGCCATAGACTTCCATTACTCCACGGGCACTGCCGGTTTTTTAGCGTCTGCATCGTTATCCTTTTGAGGTGATTCTACGCTAACGTCCGCAGCATTTTTCTGATCAGACTGTTCTTGCTGAGAAATCGCATCCAGCAGCGAATTATCAGACGTGCGGGTGACTAAAATCGAGAGAATGAGGCTGTTAACAATAAACAGCGTCGCCAAAATAGCTGTTGCGCGGGTGAGTAAATTGGCAGCCGCGCGGCCAGTCATAAAATTCGCGCCGCTACCAGAGCCAAGGCCAAACCCATCCGAATCGCTGCGCTGAATGAGCACCACGCCGATCAATGCGACGCAAATTAAGACGTGAACAACAAGAAGAACAGTTTGCATTTTACTTCCTTTCAAGCAGCGCGCTGGCTGCGCTTGCCATGGCGATCATACTGCTTACCTCCAGGCTGGCGCTGCCAATCAGCGCACCACCCACTTCGGGTAAGGCAAGAATTTCATGCACATTGGCGGGTGTGACCGAGCCTCCATACAATAGGGGTATGGCGCTGTCACGCGCTAGTTTTTCGCCATCACAGATATTGTGTATGGCGCGGCGAATCACGCTGTGCGCCCCGGCAATTTCCTGCATTAAAGGGGTTTTCCCCGAGCCAATCGCCCAGCGCGGCTCATACGCGATCAGGCAGGGATGCTGAGCAGCAATGACCTCGCGCAGAGATTCCACCTGCTTTGATAGCACGCTGTGCGTATTTCCCGCGTCGTAATCGCCTAAATTCTCACCTATGCACACAATCGGCGTCACGCCGCTTGCCTGCGCCTGCAGCGCGGTGCGCGCCACCGCGCCATCATCCAGTGCTAGACGGCTGCGGGTCTCGCTATGCCCCACCAGCGTATGCGTAACCCCGATACCTGCAAGCATCGCCGAGGAAATTTCACCGGTATAGGCTCCGTGCGCGTGCTGGCTGACATCCTGCGAGGTGATGTGCAGGCGGGATGCAGCAGCCCGCGCAGACATGGCATGGCTTAAGAAAACATGCGGCACGGCAAGCATGATCTGCAGCTGATCAGAAAGCGTCGCACACGCCGCATCCAGCGCATGGATGTAGGCGGTAAGCGACTCACGCGAGCCGTGGAGTTTGTGATTAGCAATGAGCGTAAGTGAGCGCATATCAGGCCTATGCATTAGCACAGCGCCTCAGTCAAGCATAGGGGCGTTTGACTTATGCGTAAGCCACGGCTAAGCATGCGCATCCCTAACATTTCTTCCCTAGCCAGAGCCCCGTATGAACACGACGACCACCCGCGCTAAAAAGACCTTCAAGACCATCACCACGCAGCTGCTGTTGCTATTTTTGGTCGTCACCTTTGCGGTCTGGGGCATTGGCGATATTGTGCGTGGCAGCGCGCCATCGCAAGTGGCAAAAGTGGGAGAGCGGGCGATTTCCATCGGCGCGTACCAACAGGAACTCTCCACCATTTCCAGCGATGCTGCCGGCAAAATTCCGGATGACGTGCTGCGCTCGGAAGACTTCCGCCGGCAAGTGCTTGCCAAGCTTGTACAAAATGCGTTGGTGGAAGAAGTCGCCACCGTCTCCGGCATCGTGGTGGATGCGCATTCCATCGCCGCCGATGTGCGTAATGAACCAGCCTTTCAGGATTTGCGCGGTAAGTTCGATGCGCAAAAATTCACCCAGTTTCTTGACAGTCAACGCATCAGCGAAGGGCAATTTACCGACAGTATTGCGCGGCAGAAACGTGCGCAAATGCTGGTGGCTGCCTACCAGCTCGATCAGATCCATGATGCAGGCGCGCTCGCCGCGCTGGAGGCGTTTAGCAACGGTGAAACACGCGACGTCACGCTCGTTCGTTTAAGCGCGCGCAACTTGCCGAATATTAGCCCCAGCGATGCCGAGCTGGAAGCATTCTACGAGCGCAGCAAAGACATTGCATTCATGAACCCTGAAACCCGCGATGTTACCGTACTCACTATTTCCAAGGCTAGTGTGCTTGCCGCTGCAAAATCTAACGCACTCAACGATGTTTCCGAAGCGGTTGCAGTAAGCGCCTACATTCAAAATTTGAGCGACACGCTGGATGATAAACTTGCCGGTGGCGCAAAGCTGGATGCACTGAAGGATACGCTGGGGGTTGCTGCAACCATCCGCCGCAAGACAGGACTAATCAAGACGAAAGACACGCTGGAAGAGTCTCTCAGCAAGGCGGTGTGGACGCTGGAGGATAAACAAGCCTCCTCTTTCATCACGCTTACCAATGGTGATCTGGCGGCAGTGCAAATTGATGCTGTGCGCGCTTCTGCCCCAAAGCCGTTTCCATCGGTTAAGTCTCAGGTGCGCGAGCTTCTGGTAAGCCAGGCGCGTGCCCGCGCGCTGTCGGAAAAAGCACTCGCGCTGGCGATGGAACTGAAAAGCGCTGTGGATGATCATGCCCGCCGCTCCATTGCAAACCAAGCGGGCGCGAGCATCACTAAAATAGCAAAAATTGGACGTATGGGCGGCGAAAACTACGGTATTAGCCTGCCCCTGATGGCCGAGATTTTTGATAAAGAAAAGGGTGCGTTCATTGCCCCATGCCCAGCGAGGATGAC
>JALHRI010000052.1 GCA_022841525.1 Alphaproteobacteria bacterium
GCGAGGTGTGTGTGCGCAGTAGCGGCGCATTTCCTGCCTCATTTGCATTCAGATAAAACGTATCATGCATTTGCCGCGCAGGGTGCGACTCAGGAATGTTCAGCGCGGTGAAATTATGAAAGTCATCCTCAATCAGCGGGCCGCTCGCCACCGAAAATCCGAACTGCGCGAAAATGGCTATCAGCTCTTCCATGGTTTGGGTAATCGGGTGAATGCGACCGAGCCCATCAGGCCTGACGGGCAGGGTGATGTCATCACGTTCACGGCTAAGTTTTTCTGCTAATTCTGAGAGTTCAAGCGCAGATTTTTTCGCTTCCAGCGCGGCGGTGACTTCATCGCGCAGGGCATTGATTTCAGCACCGCGCGCTTTGCGATCTTCCGCAGGCAGGCTGCCAAGGGTTTTCAGCAGGGCGGTGATTTCCCCTGATTTTCCCAAATATTTTACGCGCAGTTCTTCCAGAGCAGCGCTGGATGTGGCGCTGGTAATCGCATCAAGTGATGATTTCTGAAGTGCGGGAAGGGACATGAGGTGCATTCGTCATCCTGAACGAAGTGAAGGATCTCCCCGCAAAGGGAGATTCTTCGCTTACGCTCAGAATGACATTGTTATTAAGCCTTCAAGGCCGCTTGGGCTTTGCCGGCCAGTTCTTTGAACAGTGCGCTGTCGTGCACGGCGATGTCCGCCAGCACTTTGCGATCCAGCTGCACTCCCGCCTTCATCAGGCCGGAAATGAACTGCGAATACACCAAGCCGTGCTCACGCGCGGCCGCGTTGATTCGCTGAATCCACAGCGCGCGGAAGGTACGCTTTTTATTGCGACGATCGCGGTAAGCATATTGCAGGCCTTTTTCCACGCGCTCCAAAGCGGGGCGGTAGCAGGTGCCGGAACGGCCACGGTAACCCTTGGCCATGCTTAATAATTTTTTATGACGCGCCTTTTTCGTGACGCCACGTTTTACTCTAGCCATGTCGTTTCTCCTTCTCTCTAACCGTAGGGTAAGAATTTTTTGACGATGCGTGCATCCGATTCATTCAAAATCGTGGTGCCGCGCTGATCGCGGATGAAACGCTGGGAACGACGACGCATCATGTGACGCTTGCCCGCCTGATTCGCGCGCACCTTGCCGGTGGCCGTCAGCGAGAAGCGCTTTTTGGCGCCGCTTTTGGTCTTCATTTTTGGCATTTGGAACTCCTGTGGTTAAAAATTTCCGCTGGCTCGGTGAAGAGATGTTTGTCATCCCCGAGTTAGCGAAGTTGCCATGTACTTACATGGCTTACGCAGCTTCATCGGGGATCCATAGTTTTTGCGCTGGATTCCCGCGTTCGCGGGAATGACAAAACTATAAATGCCCGCGTCAGCGCGCATCTGCGGGCGACCCAAGGCATGCCAATGCCCGGTACCACGCACCTTTTTACGGCCTATTCCGTAAGAAGGACGCTGCTTATAAAAGGAATTTCGCCAGATTGCAAGGGCAAATAAGCTAACAGGTTGTAGCCGCTGCCTCACCTGCGAGGCGTCTTTAGGTGTCGTGGCATCTCCGAGTGATACGGCATGGAGATCCCGTCATGCGACGGGATGACAATGAATTAACCTAGTCCCCCGCACCCGGGTTGGGGCTGAAGTGGGTTTCAAACTTATCCTTCAGGCCTTTGAAGGCGTCTGCTTCGGGTAGGGCGTCTTTGCGCTTGGTGATGTTCGGCCATTGCAGCGCGTATTCGCGGTTGACCTCTACCCATTTGAGCAAATCATCGGCTTCGGGTTTAATCGCATCCACGGGGCATTCCGGCTCGCACACGCCGCAGTCAATGCACTCATCGGGGTGGATGACGAGCATATTCTCGCCCTCGTAAAAACAGTCCACCGGGCAGACTTCCACGCAGTCGGTATATTTACATTTTACACATGCATCGGTGACGACAAACGTCATGGGTATCCTCTTACTCGCTCGTGATATTCAAAGGTTGGGTGCTTCGCGTATGCTCGGCAAACGCGCGGGCATGCAGGCGTTTGAGCTTCTGCTCAATCCGCGCTGTATCGATTTTCCATAGCGTGATCGCAAGGGTAAAGAACATCGCTGCTGCCGCCATGATGAGTAGGGGGGTGAGCATGCTGCCATCAATCGAAGGCCCACCGCTGCGTAGCACGCTGGCGGGCTGATGCAGCGTGTTCCACCACTCCACCGAAAACTTGATAATCGGCAGATTGATGATGCCTGCAATCGCCAGCCACGATGCCGCCTGATGGATGTGTTCTTCTTCGCGGCCAAGCTGCGTCAGGGCAATAAAGCCGATATACATCATGAACAGCACCAGCATGCTGGTCAGGCGTGCATCCCACACCCAGTAGGCGCCCCACATCGGCTTGCCCCACAGCATGCCGGTGACGAGGCATATCGCAGTAAACATCGCGCCAATCGGGGCGATTTCGCGCGCGGCCAGCGCCGCAAGCTGGTGGCGCCAAATGAGGAAAGCGGCAGACGATAGCGCCACGGCGCTGTAAATCCCCAATGCCATCCACGCGGCAGGCACATGCACATACATAATACGCACGGTGATGCCCTGCTGGTAATCCGGCGGGCTGGCGTAGAGTGCGAAATAAAGCCCCAGCGCGGTGAGCAGGGCGGCAAGCACGAAGCTTACCGGCATCACCACGCGGGAGATTTTGGCAAAACGGGCAGGGCTGGCGAGAGCATGCATCATGATCGGCCTTGTATGGCAGGCCAAACTATGCTGCAAGAGGATTCATGCCCGTTTCCCCAACATCCATCCCCCGTTTGCTAGAGATTATGGCCAAACTGCGCGCGCCTGAAGGTGGTTGCCCGTGGGATCTTGAGCAGAATTTCGCCACCATCGCCCCCTACACGATTGAAGAAGCCTACGAAGTCTATCAGGCCATCACCGATGGGGATAAACAAGCGCTGAAAGACGAGCTGGGCGATCTGCTGTTTCAGGTGGTGTTTCATGCGCAAATGGCTGCGGAAGAGGGGGCATTTACGTTTGAAGATGTGGTGGAAAATGTCTGCGAGAAGATGATCCGCCGTCATCCGCATGTCTTTGGTGATGCATCGATTGCTACCGCCGATGCGCAGGTTGAAAACTGGGAAAAAGTCAAAGAGCGCGAGCGGGCAGAAAAACGCGCCGCGCAGCAAAGCATTCTGGCGGATGTGCCGCTGGCACTTCCCGCGCTGATGCGCGCGCAGAAACTCTCCAACCGCGCGGCGCGCGTCGGCTTCGACTGGCCGGATATGCAGGGCATTCTCGAGAAAATTGATGAAGAGCTGGAAGAGCTTTACAGCGCAGCAGTCGATGCGGATGAAGATGCCATCAGCGAAGAACTCGGCGATGTGCTGTTTTCCATCACCAATTTAGCGCGTGCGCTGGGGGTGGATGCTGAGGCCGCGCTGCGTGGTACGAATCAAAAATTCATTCGTCGTTTTAACTATATCGAACACACGCTGGGTGCGCGCGGCGAGGCGCTAGAGTCGCAGCCGCTCGAAGTCCTCGAAGCGTTGTGGAACGAAGCGAAACTGAAAGGAATACGTTGATGCGAACGATCTTCATTACCGGTGCATCCTCAGGCATTGGTGCTGCCTGCGCGCGTGCGCTCGCCCGTGAAAATACGACGCTGATTTTAGCGGCGCGCCGCGAAGATAAACTGCGCGATCTGGCAGCTGCCTGTGCCCCTGCGCGCACGCATATTCTGCCGCTGGATATTACGGACAGTGCGGCCATTCATGCGGCGCTTGCTGGCCTGCCTTCTGATCTGCAAGCCATCGACGTGCTGATTAATAATGCCGGCGGTGCGATTGGTCTAGAAGGCGCAGCCGAAGCCCATCTCGAGGATTGGCAGCGCATGATTGATACCAATATCACCGGCCTGATTACGATGACGCGCGGCGTACTGCCCGGCATGAAAGCGCGCGGCCGCGGGCACATAATCAATATCAGCTCCATCGCGGGAAGTTATCCGTATGCAGGGGCGGCGGTATATGGCGGCTGCAAAGCTTTCGTCACCTATTTTTCACTCGCCATGCGTGCGGATTTACTGGGCACCTCTATCCGCGTTAGCAACATTGAGCCGGGGATGGTGGAAACGGATTTTTCGCTCGTGCGCTTTAAGGGCGATGCATCGCGCGCTGCGAGTGTGTATGCGGGTACCGCGCCGCTTAAAGCAGAAGACATTGCTGAGTGCGTTCGCTTCGCGCTGGATGCACCTGCGCATGTGAACATCAACCGCATCGAGGTAATGCCGACCATGCAAGCGCCGGGCGGCCCCGTCGTTGCGCGCACCAGCTAATTTTATTTGAAGGGCAGTTGCACCGTGAATACGGCGCCGCCTGTGGCAGAATTTTCGGCCAGCACCGTGCCGCCGTGCTGATGCACAATCGCCTGCGCGATGCTAAGACCCAAGCCTTTGCCGTTGGTTTTAGTGCTGCTAAAGGGTACGAATAACTTTCCTCGCACGTCATCAGAAAACCCGCAGCCTTCATCGCTCACACTCACGATCAGCATACGCTGCGGCTGCTGCTTGATGCGGGTAGCAAGCGTGATGCGTCCGCTGGCATTGCCGCTCATGGCCTCGGCGCTGTTGCGCAGTAAATTGACAAATACCTGCGTCATACGTGCGCTATCCATCTTCAGATCGGGAATGGAGGGGTCGTAATCTTTGATGAGTATAAGCGCCGGAAATATCGCCTGCACCGAGGCAATGCTTTGCTCCAGCACCTCGTGAATATTGATGCGCTCTCTGGTATGTTCCGGCGACGGCGAGAGTGGATCAAGGGTGAGCATCAGCGCTTCAATGCGAGCAGCCTCACGCTGAATCAGGCGCGCTAAGGTGCGGTCATTTTCCTGCGTCAGCGAAGAGGATAAAAGCGATGCCGCCGAGGCAATACTCAGCAAAGGATTGCGAATTTCATGCGCCAGTGCGGCGCTGACATGCATGCTAAGCGTGGGCGTCAGCGCCAGTGATTCATCTGCGTGTGGCGGCACCACGATCACCAATATCCCATCCTCGCGCGGAGAAAACCACCAGCACTCGCCGCTACCGCGCATGAGTTTGATGCGCTGATGCGTCTTGCCTGCGCGTGCAAAAGCTTGCCAGATTTCCGCATGCGCACTGCTTTCCAGCGTGCTGAGTAGGTATGGTTTTTTAAGTTTAAGCGATGCGAATACCGATGCTGCTTCTTCGTTACCATGCAGCACATGCCCGCCAGCGCTACAGAAAAAGGCGGGCAGCGCCATGTCTTCCAGCGCAGCACTCAGCACGGGGACGGGTTTAGCCGCAGCCTTCATCTTCACCTGCCATATCTTCAGGAGTATCTGCACGTTTGGTAACGCCCTGATCGTGCATGCGCTGATAAAACTCAGCAATCATTGCGCGCACCGCGATGCTATCGGCGCTGGTATTCACGCGGTGGCGATATTCTGCGCTGCCGGGCAGGCCGGAAGCATACCAGCCAATATGTTTGCGCGCGATGCGCAAGCCCGCATCATTGCCGTAAAAGCTCAGCATTTCTTCGTAATGGGCAAGGACAATATCCCCTTGCTCGATGAGGCTTGGCTCCGGCATCTGGATGCCGCGCAGATGCGCGTTGGCCTGCGCCACAATCCACGGTCTGCCGTAGGAACCGCGACCAATCATCACTCCGTTAGCGCCGGATTGATTCAGCGCCTCGTCAACCCGTGCCATCGAGGTAATATCGCCGTTGGCAATGACCGGCAGCTTCACGGCATCTTTCACCTGACGGATAAATTCCCAGTCGGCGCTGCCTTTATACATCTGGCAGCGCGTGCGGCCATGAATGGTGAGCATTTGAATGCCCACATCTTCAGCGATTTTAGCGATTTTCGGTGCGTTGAGCGAGGCGTGATCCCAGCCCATCCGCATTTTGAGGGTGACAGGAATTTTCACTGCTTTCGCGGTTGCCTCCAGAATTTTTGCGGCCAGCGGTTCATCGCGCAGCAGGGCTGAGCCTGCCATGCCGTTCACCACTTTTTTCACCGGACAGCCGAAATTAATATCAATAATATCGGCTCCGCGTGCTTCGTTCAGGCGGGCGGCCTCAGCCATATCCTCAGGGCAGCATCCGGCCAGTTGCACAGCAAATGGGCGCTCAGAGGGCACAAATCGCGTCATGCGTTCGGCGTTTTTGGTCTCTAAAATCACCGCTTTACTGGCAATCATTTCCGATACTACCAGCGGCGCGCCGAAGGATTTCACCAGTTTACGAAACGGTAAATCCGAAACGCCGGTCATGGGTGCCAGCACCGCGTGGCCTTCAAGTGTCACCCCGCCCACGCGAATCGGCGCGCGCTGGGTGCTAGGCGTATGCGCAGCGCTGCTGGCCGGCGTCGTCGTGTCACAAGAAACTGTTTCTTCGGATTGATACATCGTGCTATGCGTCGTTTTCAAAAATGTGAGTGCGCCTAGTAATGGATGAATCAGCAAAAAGCAATGCAAAGCCGACCATCGCCGCGATCGTGGTGGCAGCCGGATCGGGTGCGCGTCTGAAGGCATCGCTGCCCAAGGCTTATGTGCGCATTGGCGGTGTGCCACTGCTGCATTACAGCCTTGCTGCGTTTGCGCATCATCCTCACATCACCCATATCGTCGTGGTGGCAAGTGACGATCATGCATCGTTAACGCACGAAACGCGGGCACTCTGGCCGAGTCTGATCTGGGCTAAGGGCGGCGATTCGCGCAGCGATTCGGTGACATCTGGCCTCAAGGCGCTTGCGGCGGTTGCACCGGAGATCGTGCTGATTCATGATGCCGCGCGGCCATTTTTATCCGCGCGCGTGATCGATGATTTAATCGCCAACACCACGACGCATCAGGCGGCCATGCCGGTCATTTCCGTAGCAGATACGCTACGCCGATGTGAGAATGGAGCCTGGTACGATGTGGAGCGCGCAGCACTTATGCGTGTGCAAACCCCGCAATCTTTCCCCTACGCGCCACTGCGCGAGGCCTACGCGTCGCTTAGCGATGCGCTGAGCGATGATATTGCCGTTTGGCATCGTGCGGGGGGCATGGTAGCCAGCATTACTGGAGATGACATGCTCAAAAAAATTACTTACCCCGAAGATGTCTTGTGGGCTGAGCGTCAGCTTGCGCGCGCGGTACACCGCACGGCCAGCGGTTATGATGTGCACCGCCTGGTGCCCGCGACGAATGGGCGCATTCGCCTTGGTGGCATCGATATCGCGCATGATGCCATGCTCGAGGGGCATTCAGATGCGGACGTTGTCCTGCACGCGCTGACCGATGCGCTACTTGGAACGCTTGCAAACGGCGATATTGGTAGCCATTTTCCGCCTTCTGATGCGTTGCATAAAAACAGAAACTCGGCTGATTTTGTGGGTGCTGCGCGCGATTTAATCGCGCGGGAGGCAGGGCGCATCACCCATATTGACATCACCATTATTTGCGAGGCGCCGAAAATTTCTCCGCACCGCGAGCCGATGCGTGAAGCGATCGCACAGCTGCTTTCCATCCCACTGCGCAGCGTTAGCGTAAAAGCCACCACCACCGAAAAACTCGGCTTCACCGGACGCGGCGAGGGCATCGCTGCGCAGGCGATGGCCACCGTCATTTACCCCGAAGGAGCGTTATGATCCGACTGCTGGCCACCGGTTGTTATAGCGGGCTTGCGCCCTTTGCGCCGGGCACGTTCGGCTCGCTGTTTGCCTGCGCGTTGGGCTGGCTTATCCTTAGCCAGTGGGGCTTTGGCGCATTTGCCGTTGCCACATTACTGGCATGCACGCTGGGTGTCTGGGTCAGTCACGCTTACCTCGCGCGCTACGCGCACAGCGATGATCCGAAAGAAGTGGTCATCGATGAAATCGCCGGACAGTGGCTGTGCTTCTTCGTTTGCGCGGCGCTGGTGGGTTACGTCACCCAGTCGCCGGAAGCCCTGCGCTACCTCATGCTGCGCATGCTTGACGAGCCACTCATCTGGCTTGCAGGCTTTATCAGCTTTCGCGTGTTTGATGTTATCAAGCCCTGGCCAGTCAGCTGGGCAGACGCGCAAATAGGCGGTGGGCTTGGTATTATGCTCGATGATTTGCTGGCCGGTGTGCTCGCGGGATGCATGGTATTTGCCATGCTATCGATTGCGCCGCTATTCCTGCTCTCGCCGCAGGTGCTGCCGTGAGCCTGATATTTTCAGGAGAGATAACCACGCTGAGCACGCAGCTGGTCAGTGAGTTGCGCGCGCGTCAGCAAACGCTGGCGACGGCGGAATCCTGCACGGGAGGGTTGATGAGTGCCGCGATTACGTCGATTTCCGGCGCCTCTGAAGTGTTTACGCATGGCTTTATCACCTACGCCAATGCTGCAAAAATCAGCGTGCTGGGTGTGGCTGAATCACTGATTCTGAAGCACGGTGCAGTAAGCGAAGAAGTGGCGTGCGCCATGGCGGAAGGTGCGCTGCGCGTCGCATGGGCAGATATGGCCATCAGCGTTACGGGGATTGCAGGCCCGGGTGGGGGCAGCGAACACAAGCCTGTCGGGCTGGTACATCTTGCCTGCGCGCGGCGTAGCCAGGCCACTCGCCATAAGCGGTTCATGTTTAATGGAAATCGTGATGAGGTGCGCCTGGCCGCAACGGCGGAAGCACTGAAGCTGGCGCTTGAAAATCGCTGATTCTTTCTGAAATCTTCACACAATTGTAACAATTCATCGCTAACATGAATGCTGGAGCGTTCTATGAACTGGAGTTACGGAAACCAAGAGCCAGCGGTTGAGGAAGGCAGAAATACCTTCTCTGCCAGTCCGGATGATATGGGCATGATGCAGGAGCGTGCTTTGGCCACTGCGGGTTCAACGACAACGCAGGAAGATGTTGAGCGCGCGATGGAATTGGCGCAGCGCACCGCCGAGACGATGATCGCGCAAGGTTATCCGGATGAAGAGATTCAGCGCGCCGTGATGCAACTACCGATTAACACCGATCATGTGCAGGCAGCACTGTATGCGGCTCAGCAAAGCCTCGATGCGCAGAAGTTTAACGTATTTGATGGTCGCAATCAGCAAGAACAGCAAGAACCGCAAGCCATGGGCATGCTGGCTGCGCTGGGTGGTTTCGGCTGGCAGGAATGCTCTCCAGCGCTGCTAGGCGAGCTTGCGTCGCCTGAGACACCTATTTGTCGCGCGCCGCTCCGCGAGCAGGGCTTGTTCGCCTAGCGTTTGCATGAATCCCTCCTTTTGCACTTGCAAGTCATTCGCATTCGCGTTAGAATGTGGATATGATTATTTGTAGCTGCAACGTGATTAGAGAATCCGATATTCTTGCGGTGCTATCGCCGGAAATTGAATCGGCAGAAGCGCTCTATGCCTGCCTTGGCTGCACGATCAAATGCGGAAAATGTACCGCCTATGTTGAGCAGGAACTCATCAGCAACTGCTCGCGTCGCCAGCAATAAGTTAGTTGCAATCGCGTCGCACTCGTAAGCTCACCATCTCTTAAGTTGACCGCTGCGTGCACGCGCATTAAAGGGAAGCATCATTTCCACACGGGAGCTTTCCATGGCCAAATCCACCCCAGTGATTGCTGCGCTCAATACGCTACTGCGCAACGAACTGACCGCGATTAACCAGTATTTTCTTCACGCGCGCATGTATGGCCATATGGGCTTCAAGCGCCTCGAGGCCAAAGTATATGCCGAGTCGATCGATGAAATGAAGCACGCCGATCAGCTCATCGCGCGGATTTTGTTTTTAGGCGGCCTGCCGAATCTGCAGGATTTGGGAAAATTATTCATTGGTGAAACGCCGAAAGAAATGCTGCAATGTGATGAAAAGCTCGAAGCGATTGCGCACAAGGATTTGGTGGCTGCGCTGGAAACCTGCCAGAAAGCCGACGACAATGTTTCCGAACAGCTGGTCGAAGATATTTTGAAGAGTGAAGAAGAACACGCCGACTGGATTCAGATGCAGCTGCGTCTGATAACATCCCTCGGTGAAACCGCGTATCTGCAAACGCAGGTCTTAGCCTAACTTAGCACGTATTTATTATGGAGATTGTTATGAAGATTCGTCAACTGGTTGCCGCTATCATTACCTCGCTTGGGCTTTCGGCGGCGTGTGCGTCCGCCTCTGCCGCACCCGCGCGGGATCTTGAAAATACGTTGTACCTTCAACTGAAAGATGGCCGCGTGGTGATTGAACTTCGCCCTGATCTGGCGCCGGAACATGTCAAACGCATCAAAGAACTTACCCGCCTGAAGTTTTATGATGGCATCGTGTTTCACCGCGTGATCGATGGCTTCATGGCACAAACCGGCGATCCAACCGGCACGGGTACGGGCGGTTCGGGCAAGAATCTGAAGGCGGAATTTAATTCGGCCAAGCATGTACGCGGCACACTTTCCATGGCGCGCGCGCAAAGCCCTAACAGTGCCGATTCGCAGTTTTTCATCTGCTTTAAGCCTTCCTCGTTCCTCGATGGTCAGTACACCGTATTTGGTCAGGTGGTGGAAGGCATGGAATTTGTCGATAACATCAAAAAAGGCGATGCGGCGAATAATGGTACCGTGAGCGATCCAGATAAAATCATCACGCTTCGCGTCGCGGCGGATGCTGAAAAAGAAGCCGCAGCAACCGCAGCGCCAAAAGCAGATGCACCGGCGGTAGTTCCGCAAACCGCGCCCCAAACGACACCGGCCAAACCTTAATCTTATCACTGTCATTCTGAGCGTAAGCGAAGAATCTCTTCTATTATTATTACAAGAGACCCTTCGCTAGCGCTCAGGGTGACGGATCACCCCATGCGCACTGACCTTTTTGACTTCCATCTGCCCGAAGCGCTGATTGCGCAAAGCCCACTGGCAGATCGTGATGGCGCAAGGCTTCTGCACGTGCCTACGCATGGCCACATGGCGGATCGTGCGGTGCGCGATATTCCCGCACTCCTGCGCAGCGGCGATGTGCTGGTGCTCAATCAATCCAAGGTGATTCCGGCGCGATTATTTACGCGCATCGATGATAAGCAGATCGAAGTGCTGCTGCATCAGCAGACCGCGCCGGATAGTGTTAGTTGGTGGGTGTTTGCCAAGCCTGCACGCAAGCTGAAAGAAGGCATGATCCTTCACTTCGCGCATGATTTCTCAGCCACCGTTGAGGGGCGCAGCGCGGATGGTCAGGTGCGTATTCGTTTGCACGTAAGTGATGTCGCCGAGATGTTTTCTAAACTCCATGCGCACGGTCACATGCCGCTGCCGCCCTACATCGCACGTAGCGACAATGAAGCCGATAAAACCCGCTATCAGACGGTGTTTGCATCGAAGGAAGGCTCGGTCGCAGCGCCGACTGCCGGGCTGCATTTTACGGAGGGGCTTTTAGACGCCGTCCGCGCGCGCGGTGTTGCCGTGGTGTATGTGACGCTGCATGTCGGGGCAGGGACGTTTCAGCCGGTAAAAGTAGAGGATACCGCGCAGCACGTGATGCACCGCGAATGGTATCAGGTGAGTGCAGAAGCAGCCGCTACCATCAACGCAGCGCGCGCTGGCGGTGGCCGTGTGGTTGCCGTGGGTACGACCAGCATGCGTACACTGGAATCCGTCGCGGATGAGGGGGGCGTGATGCACGCAGCCAGCGGCGATACAGGGATTTTCATCACCCCAGGCTACCGCTTTAAGATTGTCGATGTGCTGATGACGAATTTCCATCTGCCGAAATCAACCTTATTTATGCTGGTTTCGGCGTTTTGTGGGTTAGAGGTCATGCAGGCGGCCTATGCACATGCCATTGCCAAGAGCTACCGCTTTTATTCCTACGGCGATGCCTGCTGGCTGGAAAAGGCTGTAAGTCTGTAAAAGCCTCATGACAGCCCTGCAAAAGCACTCATCCACACCCTATAAAAAAATTATGTATTTTTATGGTTGACAGGGGATAAGCCGCCCCATATAAGGCGCATCCCACGTTATGTGGTGAATCGGTTCAAGCGAAGTTCTTTCGCCCCGCCATTCTGATGTATGACAAGGTATATAGCATTTAAGCGCAGGTGGTAATGTGTGCATCAATTTCACACTTATCAACCTGCATCACGTGCAAATTTTATTTGTACGCTAGTAAGCTGTATCACAACCGTAAGTCTCGTATGAGCAAGTGTGATATGGTTGATTTGTGTGAGTCACATCAATTTCTAATGATTCCTTTTTGGAATCATTAATTGAATCAAAACATGAGAGTTTGATTCTGGCTCAGAACGAACGCTGGCGGCAGGCTTAACACATGCAAGTCGAACGAGGTAGCAATACCTAGTGGCGCACGGGTGAGTAACGCGTGGGAACGTACCCTTCAGTTCGGAATAACAGCGGGAAACTGCTGCTAATACCGGATATTCTCGAGAGAGGAAAGATTTATCGCTGAAGGATCGGCCCGCGTCAGATTAGGTAGTTGGTGGGGTAATGGCCTACCAAGCCTACGATCTGTAGCTGGTCTGAGAGGATGATCAGCCACACTGGAACTGAGACACGGTCCAGACTCCTACGGGAGGCAGCAGTGGGGAATATTGGACAATGGGGGAAACCCTGATCCAGCCA
>JALHRI010000053.1 GCA_022841525.1 Alphaproteobacteria bacterium
ATTTAATTCGCGGCGTATGGAGCCCTTGATCGGTCGTGTGCAGATGCCTCCTGTTTCATCCACACTGATAAATCCTTCAGGGCTGGAGGATAAAATACTACGGCCTTGCATATGCATGAGCGCGCTGTAGGGCGAAGGGCTTGCCTCACAGAGCGTAGCGAACAATTCTGCGGCTGCAAGCGGCGCGTCACAGGCGCCAAAAAATTTACGAGTAATATTGGCCTGATAAAAATTTCCGGCGCGAATTTCTTCTACCGTACAGCGCACGATGGTTTCATATTCCGCACGCGTCATATTGCTAAACAAACGCGTGACGTCTGAGCTTTGGTGGGCTGGTTGCGTAGCGCTATTCAGCCATGAAAGTGCATCAGCTGGCTTGTGGTTATCGTGAAAATAATCGATCGTTTCGCTGACATGATCAAAGCGAAGCAGATGCCCGTAACGTACCCAGAACATCGGCGGAAGCGATAAGATACTTTCCTGCCTATGCGCCTTGAGCCCTGTTTCAGCGTTATGGCGCATGTCGTAAGTGACCCAGCCGAACCACTGCGGAAAACCGGCCGCGACAGACGCATCGCATACCGGCATTGCATCAAACGATCTGGCGGTGTGAATCATCACCGCATCCCACGCTAAATAGCTGTAGCGGCCAGTATTTTGCTCACGGTTAGCCGAGTATAGCAGGGTGTAATGCTGAAAATCAGGCAGCTTGCGCAGCGCTGCAAGCGGTGTGATCCATGCGACAGATGCGGCGTGCTGCATTAGCTTAGCCAGTAATCGCCGCTGAGCATGCGCTCCCGCGTGCGATCTTTTATCAGAAGCGATTGCAAATGCTCAATCACCGCATGGTTTTTGAAACGGTAGCCTGCAACTGTGCAGGCACGCACGCCGTGGCGTACATTGCATAACATCAGCGCATCTGCATCCTCAAGACTGGTGAGTGGTTGCATTACTTCATACACCTCGCCCGGCCATAGCCGTATAATCGCTGCGCGCGTGGTGCCTGCAACACAGCCAGTTTCCAGCGACGGGGTGAAGAGATTTTCGCCCTTCAGCCAGAACAAATTTGCACTCGCGGTTTCGGCAATATGGCCGCTGGCTGAAAAAATCAGCGCATCCTCGCAGCCGCGATCTGCCGCTTCCAGCAGTGCGAGCGTATTCATCACCGCGCTGGATAGTTTCGCATTCGCAGGCATGCAGGCGAACGAGGGGCGCTGAAACTCGCTGATATACAGGCTGCACGGCGTATCATCGACGGGGCGAGGCGGCATCGTTTCGATAATGCAGTGGGGTTGACGCGCGCTAAGTGGCCGGTAGCCTTCGCTTGCGCCGCCACGGCTGATGGCTATGCGCAAAAATCCGTCGCGTAGCTGATTTTTCTGCAGCAGCATCCGCGCGATGGGTTTTAGGCTGCGCACATCCATGTCAATACGCAGGGCATGCAGCCCCTGAGCCAGCCTATCAAGATGAATATCCCACTGATAAGGCACTCCTTCGTCAATGCGCAGGGTTTCAAATACGCCATCACCAAAGCGAACGGCGCGGCTGCTTACCGCAATGCGCGCCTCCTCTGAGGGGATAATTTCCTGGTCAACCGCCGTGTAATGGCACATTTGCATGCTTGCCTTATACCCATTTTTTGCTATGGCTGCACAAATTTTTTATAAGGAATCTGAGTTGAGTTCGCATTACGGCAGTATGTTTACCGTAGAGCGCATCGAGATGATGGCGCATCTGGGTTATTACGACGATGAGCGCGCACGGCGTCAACCCGTAGAAATCACCTTCCGCCTTTATTTTCCTAAAGCACCGGAATGTTTTGGAAACGATACCGGAAAATTCATCGATTATCAGAAAGTGATCGTGCTGTTTGAAGAGATGATCATCACGCGCGAATACCGTTTGATTGAATATCTCACCCACCAGCTTTATCAGGTGCTGCGCGAATTTTTGGATGTGCGCGGCGAGCAGGAGGTGAAAATCTGGATGGCGGTGACTAAGCTCAAGCCGGATATTCCGCAGATGCAGGGCGGTGCAAAATATATCTACTGCGACTTGCCAAACGACGCGGTGATTGTTCACGCATGCTAAGCGCGTTGGTGGCGCTGGGCAGTAATTTGGGGCATCGCCCCTGGCACTTGTTTTGCGCACGCGATTATCTCTCGGCGCTGGGCGAGATTACCGCCTGCTCACCGATATATGAAACACCTGCACTGCTACCGCAAGATGCGCTTGAGGGCTGGAATATCCCATTTCTAAATCAGGTAATCCAGCTACGCACCTCACTGGCGGACCCTGAAATGTTGCTTGCGAAGTTCAAAGAGATTGAGACGAGTATGGGGCGCACACACACGGCGCGCTGGGCGCCACGCGTCATCGATATTGATCTGCTCAGCCTCGCAGATATCCAGATGCAAACTGAAACACTTACCTTACCGCACGCGGCCATGCATCAGCGTGCGTTTGTGATGCAGCCGCTTGTGGACATCGCACCGGATTTTATGTTTCCGCCGCATCATCCTTGCGCAAAGAAAACTGCACGTGAAGTGCTGACGCAGTGTGCAGATAGCGATGTGAAGCTCAGCCAGCAAAGCCAAACGCGCATAGCGGGCATTGTGAATATTACCCCCGATTCCTTTTCCGATGGTGGTGAAGCGTTTACTCCCGCTTTAGCATGTAAACGTATTTACACGCTTGCGGAAGAGGGGGCAGAGCGTATTGATATCGGCGCGCAGTCCACCCGTCCGGGGGCGGTACCCATCAGCGCTGAGCAGGAGTGGGCAAGGCTTTCTCCCGTACTTCATGCACTCTCAGGTGATGCGCATAAGCGAGCATTGATGCTGAGTATCGATACGTTTTATCCAGAAGTCGCTGCCCGTGCACTTGAGGCAGGGGTGGCGATGATTAATGATGTTAGCGGTCTTAAACATCCTGAAATGGCCACACTTCTTGCCGGTGCGCAGTGCGAGATCGTGAGTATGCACTCGCTCACTCTACCTGCAGATAAAGCGCACACATTGCCGCACGATACGAATATGCAAGATTGGCTGGAGAATTGGGTAAGCTACCAACTTCAGCGCGCTGAGGAATATGGTATCGCTCGGCATCGTCTCTGGCTTGATCCTGGGATTGGATTTGGCAAAACGGCTGCACAATCATCCATGCTGTGCGAAATAGTTTCTAGGCCCCGAGCAGATGGACTGAGATTTTATATCGGCCACTCGCGCAAATCTTTTCTAGCACAGCATGCGGGGCTTGAAACCTTGCCGCGCGATGAGGCGACACTGGTGTTATCTGAAAGATTTATGCGTGCGAATCTTGGCTTTTTACGCGTGCATGATGTGGCCTCTCACGTGAAACTTCGTAACCAAGTGAGTGGCCAATGAGCGGCGCAGATACTCTCAGCGAGCTGCTTGCGCGCATGGCCTCACCGGCGCTGCCGCAGATTGATCTGACCCTTGATCGTATGATGACTTTGCTTGAGAAACTCGGCAACCCGCACCTGCGCTTGCCGCCGGTGGTGCATGTGGCGGGCACAAATGGTAAAGGATCCACCATCGCGTTTCTAAAAAGCATTCTGGAAGCAGCGGGACTTCGCGTGCATCGTTACACTTCGCCGCATTTGGTGACGTTTCATGAACGTATTGAGCTTGCGGGAAAACCCATCACAGATGAGGTGTTGCAGCACGCCCTCACACGTGTGGATACAGCGCTTAAGCAATGCTCGGCTACATTTTTTGAAGCCACCACTGCTGCAGCCATGCTGTGTTTTTCTGAGCATGAAGCGGATGTGCTACTGTTGGAAGTTGGCCTTGGCGGCAGGCTGGATGCTACCAATGTCGTGGCTGATCCCATCCTCACCATCATCACGCCGGTAGATTATGATCATCAGGATTTTTTAGGCACCAGGCTTGAACAGATCGCTTCTGAAAAAGCGGGCATTATCAAACGCAGCGTGCCGTGCATCGTCTCTGCGCAGCAGCCAGAAGCGCTGGAGGTGATCCGCGCAAAAGCGAAGCAGCTGCACGCACCAATATTCGCGCTGGGGCATGGATGGCAGATGCAGCGTGAAGATCGAGGAATAAGCGTGAGCTATCAGCACCGCACGTTAAAGGCGGCAACGCTTGGTCTGGCGGGGGATTATCAGCATGTCAATGCTGCCACAGCGATGGCTGCAGCATTTGCGCTTCAAGAACGTTTGAAACTATCGAACGATCATATTGTTCATGGTATCGCGAGTGCGCGTTGGCCAGCACGGCTACATACGTTGCAACAAGGCCCGTTGGTGGAGGCTTTGCCAAATCGCAGCGTTGTACTGGATGGTGGGCATAACCCGCACGCAGCCGCTGCACTGGCGCGCTGGCTGAGTGGGCGAGAGGGCAGTAGCACATTGGTAGTTGGCATGCGCACCAGTAAAGATGCTGCAGAATTTCTGCGTATTCTAAGCCAACATGTCGCGCGCATTATCACCGTGGGCATTGCTGACACGCACGATGCCTACAGTCCTGATGAGTTGCTTCGTATTGCTGAGCGCGTTGCACCGCCGCATGTCGCGCTTTCTAGTTGCCATGATGTATCGGGTCTTGCGGCAGCTCTGGCCTGCGATGAAAATACCACGGTGCTGATTGCAGGCTCGCTCTATCTGGCGGGAGAAGTGCTAAAAACGCATGCTTAAGCGCGGTTTTTAGGTTATCATGCCCACATGAGAAAAAAGCCGGAACATTTAGAATCGCTGGCGGTGCGTACGCTTAGCATCAAAGATGCAGATATTGTGCGCTACCGCGTCTACACTTCGCCGACAGATTTTATAGCGGTGATTGCTGAAAATGCGCTGATGGCAATGAAGCTTACCGGCATTCACGAGCCCTACCGAGTGGTGCGCGACTTGCCGATGGAAGATGGCGCGCTTGAAAAAAATCAGCTTGAACAAACTAGCCAGGCTGAGATCGTGCTACCTACCCAGCAAGTAATGACTCATCAGGAAAAGCCTGATCCTAAGGCCTTCACGAATCAGGATGTGGATGGGTTTGAGCCGCTTTCCCTAGGCGCACTGCGCCGCGACAAGCCGCTGGAAGGATCGGTGGTGGCGCCGCACACCATGATCCGTATTTTATCGGGCGAGCCTGATTCGCAAGCGTTAGAAGCACCCGCTCACAGCGAGGTAAAACCCTTGAATCTGGCGCAGGAAACCTTGCTTGAGAAAGCGATTCTGCCAGACGCACCGCTAAGCCCCTCTGATGTCGTGCAGCTTTTGAACCCCAGCAGCGATTGACTTTAACGTGGGACTTTCGCACAGTGCGTGCGTGTTACGCATTCTCTTTGTTCTTTTCACATTTTTGATCGCGCTGCCATCGCACGCGCGCGATCAGATTCGTATTGTTGGTTCTTCTACCGTCTATCCCTTTGTCGCGGAAGCTGCCGAACAATTTGGCAAAGCGGGAGAGTTTCGCACACCCGTGGTCGAGGCCACCGGTACGGGCGGCGGCATTTACATGTTTTGCTCTGGCGTCGGCGATGACAGTGCGGATATGGTGAACGCCTCGCGGCCGATTAAGTCTGAAGAGTTGACTCTGTGCAGAAACAACAAGGTACGCGTGGCGGAATTAAAGCTTGGTTATGACGGCATCGTGCTGGCAAATGCGCTCGCGTCGCCTGATATGAAGCTTTCCAGAAAACTGCTATTTTTGGCGCTTGCCAAGTACGTGCCGCAAGGCGGTAAGCTCATTAAAAATCCTTACTTAAACTGGCGTGATATGGATGCAAGTCTTCCTGATCAGCCGATTTATCTCTACGGTCCACCGCCGACATCCGGCACGCGAGATGCATTTGTCGAACTGGTAATGCATGAGGGTTGCAAAAGTTTTGCAGCATTTAAGCGCGCTGCAAAAAGCGAAAAACACTACCAACATCTATGCAGTCAGATGCGCGAAGACGGCCGCTTTATTGAAGCCGGTGAGAATGATAATTTTATTGTACAAAAATTAGTTGCCTCGCCGGAAGCGCTGGGCATTTTTGGCTATAGTTTTTTAGAGGAAAATAGCGCGCTGGTAAAAGCGCTGGCGATTGATGGCATCAGGCCTTCCACGCGTACCATTATAGATGGTTCCTACCACATTGCCCGTAGTTTGTTTACCTATGTTAAACTCAACCATATGGACAGCGTGACCGGTTTGCATGAATTCGCGCTGCTGCTCACCTCACGCGCGGCGATTGGTAGAGACGGGTTTTTGGTTGTTAAAGGCCTGCTACCGCTACAAGAGGCTGAACGGGAGCGCTCTGCGCAGATCGCTGAAAAACATACGGCGATGTAGGCTTACGCTAGCTTCGCAATATAATCCCGCATCGCGGATTTGATTTCTCTCCGTAGTACTAAGAGTGCCAGAATGTTTGGCAGTGCCATTCCCAAAATAAACAAATCGGATAAATCGACCACGACTGAGAAATGTGCGATGCCACCTGCAAAGCACGCGGCGCAGAAAATCAGATAATAAAGCGTGACCGCGCGTTTTCCGAATAAATAGCTCCAGGCGATTTCGCCGTAATAGCTCCAGCCAATGGTGGTGCCGTAAGCGAATAGAAATACGTTCACCGCCAGGAGAATGGTGAACCATTGCCCCACCGAGGCGAAGGCCGCAGCCACCATCAGCACGCCGTCTTCCATCGTGGCGGTTTCATAGGCGCCGGTGACGATCACGATCAGTCCGGTCAGCAGCGCGATGAAGGCGGCAAATAATGGCTCAATCAATGCCACGGCACCCTCGCGCACCGGTTCGTTGGTGCGTGCGGCGGCGTGAGCAATCGGCGCGGAGCCCAGACCAGCTTCATTTGCAAATAGTGCGCGCTTGAAGGCGATGATGAGCATGCCCACCATGCCGCCTGATACCGCATCCGGCGCGAATGCACGCTCAGCAATAAGCATGAGGGAAGGGATAATCTCAGAGGCGTGCGTGGCCATCACCACCAGCGCGCAGGCCAGGTAAACAATGCCTTTCAGCGGTGCTACTGCTTCGGCAACTTTGGCAATACGCTTGATGGAGCCAAACAACACCAGACCCACAAACAGCGCAAACGCAGCCGAGACCGCCCAGCGGAATTCCGCCAGAGCAGGCATTTCATGGATAAGGATTTTCACTGTCTGGTTGGACTGAAACATATTGCCGCCGCCCAGTGCGCCGCCAAGGCATAGCACGGCAAACAACATCGCCAGTAATTTGCCAAGGCGTGGCATATTTTTAGCGGCAAAGCCTTTTTCCAGATAGTGAATCGGCCCGCCGTAGACTTTACCATCCGCGCCAATATGGCGGTAACGCATGGATAGCGTCACTTCTGCGAACTTGCTGGCCATGCCAAATACGCCCATCACCACAATCCAGAATATCGCGCCGGGGCCGCCTAAAGCCACGGCAATCGCAACGCCCGCGATGGAGCCCAAACCCACCGTAGCCGCCACTGCCGAGAGTAAAGCCTGAAGCGGCGATACTTCCCCACCACTGGCACCGTGCTCGGGCACTTTTCCGCTCACAATTTTAAGCGCGTGGGGTAACAGGCGTAGATTAACTCCCCCCAAATACAGTGTGAAGAAAAGAGCCGTTAAGACGAGCAGTGCGACAATCAGCGGAATACCTGCGCCAACATCGAAAAAAAGCACGCTTGCCATCGCGCTGGCCGTGGCTTCAAGGGCGTGATTGAGAGAATCCATAGCGACTCCTAATAACTTATTTTCAACCTCTTAGCCTACCTTCATCAATTTGTCATATTCCACGTGTAAAATAAAATTGGAATATTGTATGGATCAACAGCTTACATCTCAGGATAAGGAAGATTCGCGGCCACTGGCGCTGAAAATCGCTGGTGCAGGCTACACGCTGGGCGATATTTCGGGGGTAATGGCATCACTGGCGCGTGGTAATTCGCTGCATAGTTTGGGAGGCTATACGCTTTGGCTGACGGGGGGCATTACCGCAGCGATTTTTGGTAATCCTTCTCAGGCCAGGCAAGTAGAAACGACCGCACGCAAGCTACAGGATTTTTTACAATCGCGCGGTGTGACTATTCCTGAAGATGCGCGCACACAAGATTCCTTGCTTAAAAAACCCAACTTTTTGAATGCCTGCAGCGATTTTTTGAGTGAGCACCCTTCCGAGTTTTTGAATACACTCTGGGCAGTGGGGGCTGGCTTGTTGATTCGTGGTAGTGTCAAAGCCATGGGTACGGGCAAAGAGCTATTTCCGAGTTTACCGAAAAATTTATCCGGCACTGAGCTTGCTGCCTTTGCCGCACGCACTAATAGCGATTTTTGGATAGGTACTCTAGTTGGTACTGGTGCAATTAGTGGAATTTTAATTAAAGAAGATCCAGCCGCACGTCAGCAACAACATACGAATATTTTAGATGCCACTGTTGCTTATATTAAAGAAAAGCCTTTACGGTTATCAAGTATGCTATTTGCGACTACCAATCTTTTCGCTGTCTTGAATGCTGTATCAGATGCACATAATAGAAATAAATTCCCCGGATTTTTGGGTATTAAACCCCATGTATTTTGGGGTTCTTTGGCCGCATCCTTTCTTCTCTCGAATATGCTACTATTCACCGCCAAGCGCGATCAGAGCATGCCAAAGGGGTTTAGCGCAGACTCGGTGGCGAATCTGGAAGAGGCGGCCGCGACCATCATCAGCATGCAGCCCTATGATCAGCAACAAAAAGCCCTGCATGACACCAGCGCGTTTTTAGCAACGCAAAAAAATATTAAGCTCACGGCACCGGAAATCGCTCAGCATCTGGCGGCACGCATCGCGGAAAAAACCCGCACCCATCTGATGAGCCCAGTGATTACGACTGCCGCGCATAAGCCGCAGCACAGCTTCGTAGAAAAGCTGAATGAACAAGCGGCGCAGTCTGAAACTTTGCTTACTCGCTGACGCGTTTTCCAGAGATGATTTCCAGATTTTTCCACGCCCGTTCATAGTAGGTAGGCGAGGTAGTGAGAGCCTGATTCAGGTAAGTTTTCGCCAGTTCCTGATTATTGGCCAAATGGGCATACATCCCCAGATTATTCTCTAGCGCTGCCCCGCTTAAATGTTTTTCAGAAAGTGCGCGCGCGCGATTATCCTGCCCTTGAATACCGTAAATCATGGCGAGATTTAGCTCGATCTGTTTTTTACGTTGAGGGTTTGATGCTACGCGCACGGCCTGCAACATCGCCTGCTCGCTGCGCTGCCAGTTACGCGCGATCGCCTGGCTGAGACCAACATTGTTCAGCACGGCATCATTATCACGGCTGATGGTCAGCGCTTCAGCAAAATACGCCATCGCCTCGGGGATCATGTTTTTGCTGGTGAACAAAATGCCCAGCGCATTGAGTGTGCGCCAACGTTTAGGATCTGCGGCCAGCACCGTTTTGAACAGCGTACCTGCTTCGGCGATATTTTGTATCGCCATCAGCGCGAGGCCTTTACCCTCCAGCGCATCGAGGTTATTGCTTTGTTTAGCAAGTACCGTATCGTATTTGGCCAGCGCACTTTCAAACTGGCCGACGCGGCGATCAAGATCGGCCAGTGCGATTTGGTAACGGATTTTATCTGCCTCGGTAGCTTTTTTGCTATCCATCAACTGCGCATAAGTTGACGCGGCGTTGCCATAATCTCCGGCTGCGATGGCCTGCCTGGCGGCTTCTTCCTGCGTGCTACTAATAGTGGGGACGTCGGGCTGTTCAAACTCCGCAAATTCCTTATCCGGATCAAGCCACTGCCGTGTGGTTGCATTATCGCAGGCGCTGAGCAAACTACAGTAAATGAGAAGGGGCAGAAGAATACGCATCCGGTCTTCCTAGCAGGCCTGCAGGAAAATTGAAATGCGTTTTTGATGCTGATTTTACTGGCATTTTTTGCATCGTCCGCTTAAAGCACATGCTATGCAATCTCGTACGCAATTTCTTTCATGGCCTAAGCATCTGCTGGATGTTGATGGCATAGATGCAGCCAAGATTCAGGCGATTTTAGAGGTTGCACAAGGTTATATTGCCCGCAACCGCGCGGTGGATAAAAAACATTCCATACTCAAAGGCCGCACATTAATTAACGCGTTTTTTGAAAACTCTACCCGTACGCGCACCAGTTTCGAGCTGGCCGGAAAGCGGCTGGGGATGGATGTGATTAATATCTCAGCCTCTGCCTCTTCCATCAGCAAAGGCGAAACACTGCTGGATACTGCGCTTACCTTAAACGCCATGCATGCCGACGCGATTGTCGTGCGCCACCCCAGCGCGGGTGCGGTGCAGCTGATTGCTGAGAAAGTAAATGCACATGTGATTAACGCCGGCGATGGTGCGCATGCCCATCCTACCCAGGCCCTGCTCGATGCGCTGACGATTCTACAGAAAAAGCCGCGCATCGAGGGCTTGAACATTACCATCTGCGGCGACATTGCCCACAGTCGCGTGGCGCGCAGCAACATCCATCTGCTTACCAAACTTGGCGCGCACGTCACCGTTGTCGCACCGCCCACGCTGATGCCCGCTCAAGTTGAACGCTACGGCGTGCGTGTGTGCGATAACATCCGCGATGGCGTTGCAGGTGCCGATGTGGTGATGATGCTGCGCATTCAGTTTGAACGCTCAGGCAGCACTGTAATCGCCAGTGTGCGCGATTATTTTCACCGTTACGGCCTATCGCACGCAGTGCTCGCGACTGCCAAACCGGATGTGCTCGTCATGCATCCGGGGCCGATGAACCGCGGTGTGGAAATTGATAGCGCCGTGGCTGATGATCTGATGCATAGCGCAATTTTAGATCAGGTAGAAATGGGCGTTGCACTCCGGCAGGCCGTATTGGAAATGATGTTAAGCGAGCATGTATGAACCACTTCAAGAAACCCACCCGCCGTCTGACTTCTGATCACCGCGTGCTTTATACCAACGCGCGCATTATTGATCCTGAATCCGGCCTCGATGCGCTGGGAGATTTGCTCACCATTGGCGACAGTATTGCCGATGCAGGCGCAGGCATCGCTGCGCAAAATCCTGAGGTTGCCGAAACCATTGATTGTGGCGGTCACGTGTTATGTCCGGGGCTGCACGATATACAGGTGCATTTCCGCGAGCCCGGTCAGGAATATAAAGAAACACTGGAAACCGGTTCCATGGCTGCTGCCGCTGGCGGTGTGACCACGGTAGTGACGATGGCGAATACCAAACCGGTGGTCGATGATGTAACGGTGCTGGCATTTTTACAAAAGCGCGCAGCGGAAACTTCCTATGTGAACATTCGCCCTTACGCGGCGATTACCAAAGGCTTAAAAGGCGAAGCATTAACAGAGATGTCGATGCTGGTGGAAGCTGGCGCCTGCGGTTTCAGCGATGACGGCCTGCCGGTGATTAACGCCCAAATTATGCGTGAGGCGCTCACTATGGGCAAAATGCTCGGCGTACCCATTGCCCAGCACGCGGAAGATCATCATCTCTCCTGCGGTGGTTGCATGAACGAAGGTTGGGTGGCAACCAAGCTGGGCTTAAAGGGTA
Organism: Alphaproteobacteria bacterium; assembly: GCA_022841525.1. GTDB lineage: Bacteria > Pseudomonadota > Alphaproteobacteria > Rickettsiales > UBA3002 > JALHRI01. The sequence goes on from JALHRI010000053.1 coordinate 11,519, forward strand.
TTCCTAACGTATCCGAAGCGGTGATCGTTGCGCGCGATATCTTATTGGCGGAGCTTACCGGCGCGCATTACCACGTACTGCATATTTCTACCAAAGAGGCGGTGGAGCTGGTGCGCTGGGGCAAAGCGAAAGGCATCAACGTCACGGCTGAAGTCGCGCCGCATCATTTTACCCTCACCGATGAAGCGGTGATGGACTACCGTACGTTTAGTAAAATGAACCCACCGCTGCGCGCGGAATCTGACCGTTTGGCGTTGATTGAGGGGCTTGCTGATGGCACGATTGATGCCATCGCCACCGACCACGCACCGCACGATACCGAATCGAAACGCGTGCCGATGGATATTGCCAGCTTCGGCATTGTAGGACTGGAGACGATGCTGTCGTTATCGCTGGCGCTCTATCATCAGGGATTGCTGCCACTTCGCGATGTGTTGGCTACCATGACCTATAAAGCAGCGGATATTGTGGGTGGTCCGGCGGGTCGCTTACGCAAAGGTGCACCTGCAGACTTAACGCTGATTGATCTGAATCACGACTGGACGGTAAGTAACGAATCGCTTCACAGCAAATCGAAAAATTCACCGTTTGATGGGCTCATCACCAAAGGCCGCGCCGTGCGCACCGTGGTAGGCGGAGAAACCGTGTATTGCAGCTAAAATAAACCAGTTCGTAACCTTTTTGAGATAGTATCGCTTCATGACCCAAAACCCCATCATCTGCGCGATTGATACGATCCACGCCGAGGAAGCCTATGCGCTGTCAGAGGCCGTACGCCCGCATGTGGGGGCAGTGAAATTGGGGCTAGAGTTTTTTACTGCAAACGGCGCGGCTGGCGTATCGGCCATCAATAAACTTGGAATCCCTGTCTTTTTGGATCTAAAATTTCATGACATTCCCAACACCG
>JALHRI010000054.1 GCA_022841525.1 Alphaproteobacteria bacterium
ATGAATAGGGCATCACGCGCATGCTCTCGTAGATCAGGCCTTTGTTCCACAGCTCCTTAAACGCCCACAGGCAGCTCTCCATGAACGGTGTATCCATGGTTTTGTAGTCATTTTTGAAATCCACCCAGCGGCCCTGGCGGTTGACATAATATTCCCACTCCGACGTGTATTTCATCACCGAGGTGCGGCAATGTTCGTTAAATTTGCCGATGCCATACTCCGCAATCGCCGCGCGGCCGGAAATGCCCAGTTCTTTTTCCGCGCCCATTTCTGCGGGCAGACCGTGGCAATCCCACCCAAACCGGCGCTCGACACGTTTGCCGCGCATGGTTTGGTAACGCGCGATGGCGTCTTTCACATAGCCAGTGAGCAAATGGCCGTAATGCGGCAGGCCGTTGGCAAAGGGCGGGCCATCGTAAAACACGTAGTCGGCAGCGCCCGCGCGCTGATTAACCGATTGTTCAAACACCCCCTCCGCCTGCCAGAAGGCGAGAACTTCTTCCTCCAGCTTGGCGAAATTGGGGTTGGCATCAATCGTGGGATAGGGCTGTGTCATCGTAAATCCTTAGAGGGTAAGGATTTCTAACGCCACGTGCGAGAAATGCAAGGGATGAGTCCCTCGGCTAGCGCCACGTTGTCACCACGGCCGCTTTCGCGTGCCGCGCGCTGCGCCTGCCATCTACGGATACTGGCGCGTGCACGCGCGTCATGGTAGAGCATCGCAGCATGAGCATGCACAACATAAACGGCGAAATGAAGAGATCAAACCACATACAACTATAGATTTACATCATTCGCGCATAAATTGCAACCTATGGTTTTAATTGTGGGTTTTTCTTTGTCATAGAATCTTGTCATTCCCGAGTTACTTGCCTCCAAAAACATCTTCGTTTTTGGTCAGGCACGTTCATCGGGAATCTTTCCACATTACTGGCTCGCTAGATCCCCGATGAAGCTTCGTAAAGCGAGCAAACTCGCTAACTTCGCTAGCTCGGGGATGACAAAACTGAAATGCCCAAAATAACAGCACCTTGCATTTACATCTGCGAACTGCCAAATTGCGCCGCTGAAAACCAACGCGAGCATCCCATGCCCCACGCCTTCAAAACCGAAACGCAACTCATTAACCTTGGCCGCCACCCGCTGCGCGATAAAGGCTCGGTCAACCCGCCGGTGCACCGCACTTCTACGGTACTGTTTCAGAATTTTGCCGAGTATGAAAACTACGAAAAAGGCGAAGGTGAGCACCGCGGCTATGGCCGTTACGGCACCCCCACCAGCGACTCGCTGGAAGAAGCACTGTGCGCGCTCGAAGGTGCGGATCACGCCTTCACCTTTGCCTCCGGCTTATCGGCCGTCACCACCGCGATGCTGACGTTTGCAGGCGCGGGTGATCATATTCTCGTGCCCGATTCGGTCTATGCCTCCACCCGCAAATTCTGCAAATACGAAGTGCCGCGTTTGGGTATTGATATTACCTATTACGACCCCACGATTGGCGCAGGTATCGAGGCGCTGTTCAAGCCCAACACGAAGTATGTGTATTGCGAAAGCCCTGGATCGCTGACCTTTGAAATGCAGGATATTCCAGCCATTGCCAAAGTCGCCCATGCGAAGGGCGCGCTGGTGCTGGCCGATAATACCTGGGCGACGATGTTGCACCAAAAACCGTTTGATCTGGGCATCGATATTTCCATTCATTCCGCCACCAAATATGTCGCCGGCCATTCCGATGTGCTGATCGGCGCGGTGATGTGCAAAGCGGCACATTACAAACAGCTCAAGCGTGTGCATCATAATTTGGGGGGCTGCGCACAGGGCGATGCGTGCTACCTCGCGCTGCGCGGCCTGCGCACCATGGGGCTGCGCCTGAAGGAACATGAACGCAATGCGCTGATCGTCGCGCAGTGGCTGGAAAAACACCCCGCCGTGAACCGCGTGCTCTACCCTGCCCTACCGTCTGACCCGGGCCACGCGCTATTCAAGCGCGACATGACCGGTGCGTGCGGATTATTCGGCGTGGAACTGGGCAAAGTTTCCAGCAAAGCCGTGGGCAAAATGCTCGATGGCCTGCATCATTTCGGCATTGGCTTTAGCTGGGGCGGTTATGAATCCCTCGTCATTGCGTATCAGCCGCACAAAATCCGCACCGCGACCAAGTGGGAAGAAGGCAGCTTCGTACTGCGCCTGAACATTGGGCTGGAAAACACCGATGATTTGATCGAAGATTTAGATGCGGGCCTGAAGCGTTTGATGGCCACGAAGTAGCCGTTTGCGTCACTGCGAGAAAACAGCGTTTTCGAAGCAGTCCAGCAGGCGTTGCAATGTTCGATGACCTTTCGTTCTGTCGCTGGATTGCCACGCGGCGCGTGGGCCGCTCGCAATGACCGATTATAGCACCTTCTCAAGCTCCGGCAGCAGGGTGGAGAAATCTTCACACAACCTTCACACACCGCTTACCGCGATTGATGTATTAGTGTTCCGTGTGCAACAAATTTATGCGAGAATACTATGATCAATACATCAACCACTCCCATCCCCATTGCTCCTTTTCCCATTACTGATTTTGTAAACGCCGCTCTTCGCAAAAACAATTTAAGTAGAATTCCATTCACGGAACAAAATGATGGAAGCTATACAAGCGGTATTTTCATCGCATCTGATGAGATATTCGAAACTATCCGTAATGCATTAAGTGCATACGGGATAACTGCCACTATTGTTCATGATAGAACACACAAAAATGCTAGACGTATCGGGCTGCAAGTAACCGCAGAACAAATGGGTGCAGCTGCAGAAAGATATACTCAGCAAGTTATAGAGAGGCTAAATAATGCTACAGGGGCAACATGGCATTACGAACCAGAGCGCCGTTCATTCATGAGCGATTTTTGTGATTCTTCGGCAGCTAGAACGCTCCAAGATGCACTGGTGCGCAATGGATTGAGAGATTCACAGATGGTGAGCGCTGGAGAAGATGATCAACGCAATGAAAGAAAATTTTTAAAGAAAATAGCTGCAGAGAAAGGCCTTGCTGTAACAGATGAGTCATGGGTGGCTGAGGTTGCGCAGAGCTACGTTGGTGTTTGGATGGCTAACCCTTCAAAAGCAGAAGAGGTTGGCCAGCGCGATCAACGGCGAGGCAAGGGTGAGCTTGGCCTGGGATAAAAAAACCTAAACCGCCTTCTCAAGCTCCGGCAGTACGGTGAATAAATCGCCCACTAAACCGTAATCGGCGATTTCGAAAATCGGTGCGTTTTCGTCTTTGTTAATCGCCACAATTACTTTGCTTTCCTTCATGCCCGCCAAGTGCTGAATCGCACCGGAAATGCCTACGGCAATGTAAAGCTCGGGCGCTACCACTTTGCCGGTTTGGCCGACCTGATAATCGTTGGGCACGTAGCCTGCATCCACCGCGGCGCGCGATGCACCAATGGCTGCGCCTAACTTATCAGCCAGCGATTCGATGATCGCAAAATTCTCCTTCGAGCCCACACCACGACCGCCAGAAACCACCACGCGTGCGGAGGCCAAATCCGGCCGTTCACTTTTCGATGCTTCCATCGATACAAAGCGGCTCGTAGCCGCTTGCGGTGCAACTGCGGGCACATCCACCACCTGCGCACTGCCGCCGTCTGCCACTTTGTCAAACGCGGTCGCGCGCACGGTGATGACCTTGATCGCATCCGCCGATTGCAGGGTTTCCAGCGCGTTGCCGGCATAGATCGGGCGCTCGAATGTATCGGGCGCAATCACTTTGGTAATTTCTGAAATCTGCTGCGTGTTCAGATGGGCTGCGACACGCGGCATCACGTCCTTACCGATGCTGGTGGCCGCCGCTAAAATATGGCTGTAGCCGGCGCCAATTTCTACCAGAATCGGTGTGAGGTTTTCCGCCAGTGGATGCGCATAGAGCGCGTCATCTTCGACCAGCACTTTGCTCACGCCCTCTAATGCTTTTGCCTGCGCGGTGACTGCAGCAATGTTATGGCCAAGCAGCAGCACATCCACCTCGCCGCCGATGATGTTGGCAGCGCCAATCGCCGCGCGCGTGGCGGGGTTTAACTGGCCGTTTTCATGTTCGGCGAGAACGAGACTATGCATGAGAACCCCCGTCATTCCAGCGCAAGCTGGAATCCATCTTACAGAATTGATGCATATAAATCCTTCCATTGTGGATTGTTTTTTTCGATCAGTTCCACTTTCCAATGGCGCTTCCAGGCTTTCATCCGTGATTCACGCTGAATAGCTTCGCAAATATCTTCATGGATTTCATAATACACAAGATTGTGCAGTTTATAACGCTTGGTGAAGCCTTTGGTTAAGCCATTTTTGTGTTCAAACACACGCCGTATTAAGTCAGCAGTGACACCAATATAAAGCGTGCCGCGAAAAATATTGCTCATCATGTACACATAAGAAAGCTGCATAAGATGGATTCCAGCTTGCGCTGGAATGACGTCCCCCAGTTAACCAATCACCTTCGCTTCGTTTTTCAGTTTGTCCACCAGCGTCGCCACATCCGGCACTTTGATACCGCCCGCACGCTTAGCGGGCTCACGCACGCTGAGCACCTTCGTGCGCGGCGAAATATCGACGCCAGTATCCGCCACCGCGATGGTGGCAAGCGGCTTGGCGCGGGCTTTCATAATGTCCGGCAGTTTGGCGTAACGCGGTTCGTTGAGGCGTAAATCGGTCGTAATCACTGCGGGCAGTTTCACTGCAATGGTCATCAACCCTCCATCCACCTCGCGCGTGACCACTGCTTCACCGCCAGCAATGTCCACCTTCGATGCAAAGGTCGCCTGCGGCCAGTTTAGAAGTGCGGCGAGCATTTGGCCAGTCTGATTCGCATCATCATCAATTGCCTGTTTGCCGGCAATCACCAGATCGGCTTTTTCATCCGCTGCGATTTTGGCGAGAATTTTTGCCGCTGCTAAGGGCTCAATGCGATCATCACTCAGCACTAAAATCGCTTTATCCGCACCGAGTGCGAGCGCCGTGCGCAGCGTTTCTTCGCAAGACTTCGCGCCGATGCTTACCGCCACCACTTCCGTGGCTACGCCTTTTTCTTTGAGGCGAATCGCCTCTTCCACCGCGATTTCATCAAACGGATTCATGCTCATTTTTACGTTAGCAAGCTCCACGCCCGAACCATCCGCCTTAACACGGATTTTGACGTTGTAATCCACCACACGTTTCACCGGAACTAAAATACGCATGCAGCCTCCACTTACTCTTTTATAGTGTGGAAATTTTCGTGCGCACGCAACGGATTTATTTTTTTAGTCGTGCGCTGCAATATATGGATTTTTGGTAATTATTTTTGGTAATGTTTGCGTGCTAGTTTTTATCACTCAGCAAGAACAAAACGCCCAGTAAAAGCAGCGTGGCGCCCTGCAGGGAAACGCGCAGGGTCATCATTTTATTGCCGTATTTCTGATTAAACTCGCCGCCTTTAATCATCACGCCGATGCCGATGATGAGCGCCAGCGCGGTGGCAGCCATGAGCAAAATCAGCAGAACCTCACCCATCTTAGGCCGCGCCTGCGGCAGATTCGAGGTACGCGTAGGTGCGCGAGCAATACGGGCACACCACGGTATTATCTTTATCGCGGTCAATATGCAGGAAGACTTTCGGATGGCCAAGCGCCCCGCCACCGCCATTGCACGCCACTTCGCGGCTGGTCACCTGAATGACTTCAAATTTCTGCTGGGTTGCCATCGATGTTTTCCTAATACGCAAACACAAATTGCTGTGTCATTTTCTTTTGCGCCCTCGGCTGAGCATTGTCAAGCCCGCGAGAGGGCAGTGCCCCCAGCGCTGGGTCTTTCAGCGGCGCTCCGGCGACCAGCATATCATCCCGCGTGCGCGACGCAGTATTGACGCTCGCGACAAATGCGCGCGCAGACAGCGCTTTTGTAGGATCTGGACGCACCACGAGCAGTGAAGGCGGCGCTGCCACCTGCCCCGCAGCGGGTGCGAGTGCGGCTTCTGGCGTGATGCCTGCTTCCACAGGGGGCATCAGCGCGGAGGCATCGTTTACTTGCAACACTTTTACCCCGCGCGCGGAGGGAATAGGCTTCGCGGTATTTCCGGGCGCGGTGACCTTCATCGTCATCGGGTTTTCCGGTGGAATATCTGCGGCGGTGATGGTGCCGTTTTTCGCCTGCGCCATGCGCACACGCTCTACAATCCGGTTCCAGGTCACCTCAATCCGTTTGAGGTATTTCGAGCCCAGATTCGGCGTGCGCGAATGATAGGCTGCCGCAGCACGCACCCAGTCGCCCAGATCATCGTAATTCGTGCGCAGAAATTTCGCGGCGTAAGCGACATTGGTCAGCGGATCAAACGCCTCGTTCAAATTGGCAAACGCTTTATGGTGGTGTTTCAGATTCACCTGCATGCAGCCCACATCCATGCTTTTAATGCCCTGCGCCATCAGGCTTTGCGCCTTGGCGATGGCTTCGGCTTTGCTGTTAAAATAATAGCCTTTGCCGGCGGCATTAATCGTCCATGGCCAGGGCAGCGGCATGCCCAGCCCCTCGTGCCAGCGCCCCGATTCTGCCGAAGCAATCGCCGCCAGTAAATGCACCGGAATGCGGTAATGCTGCTCATTGACAGGGAAATACTGCGTGCATTGTTTCGCGCCGTCAATCAGCGCATCCGCGCGCGCTGTGTGCGCACTTAAGGCAAGAATCATGGCAGCGGCAATGAACTTCATAGCGCCATTAAACCTAACTTGCAGGGCTGCTACAATCGCCCCGCGCATCCGGCATCCAGATTGACTGCGCGTTGTGAACCAGTGCGATGTTCGCGCCACATTAACACATAATTAACATTTTTTGCATATGCTATAGGATAAGGCCTGATGCGCCTTAGCGCCGATTCATGTAGAATCGAAGAATCGCCCACGTAGGGGGAGGATGTATGGATACACGCGACTTAGAACGCATGCTGCACGATTACCGCCTGACCACGGCGGAGATTCTCTATCACCTGCCGGATCATCCGAAATTGCTGCAAAGTTTCATCTGGCAGGAGCTGGATTTAGCGCCGAAATTTCCTACCTTGCGCAAGTTTCTTGATTTCTGGGACCGCGAGCTCGATGGTAAAATTCATTCTGTGCGCGTGGCACATGCCGAACTCGTCGGCGCACATGAAATTAAGCTGAATAATCACCTGCTGACAATTCACTAGTCTTTCGGCTATCGCGCTTGCATCACCGCCATGCTTTGCTAGTAAGGCTGCATGCGCGTACTCAACATCATGCTAGGGCAGAAAGCAGGCGGGATTGAGCAAGCCTGCGTCGATTATGCCGAGGCGCTGACGCTTGGCGGCCATGAGGCGCTGTGCATTACCTCTACCGATGCCTGGGTGAACGCCAAATGCGACGCGGCACTCCTCACGCGCGTGAGTTTTTCCAACATGGGCTACTGGGATCCGTTTGCGATGCTGAAGCTGCGCCATCTGGCGCGCGCTGCCGAAGGTGAGGTTGCCATTTGCCACGGTGGGCGGGCGTTTCGCCTGGCATCGCGTGCGCTGCGCGGCATCTGCCCTGTGATTATGGTCACGCATAATTACTCGCTCAAAGATATTCTGCGTGCGGATGCGGTGTTTACCATCACCCGCGCTCTCGCCCTTGATGTTGAGCTGGCAGGGGTTGCGCCTGAGAAAATTTTTCACCTGCCCAATATGGTGCGCATTCCTGACCAGCTGCAGCCGCATACGCTGTATCAACGCCCGCCTGTCATCGGCGCGATGGGGCGCATGGTGCGCAAAAAAGGCTTCGATGTCTTGCTGCGCGCTGCCGCCATCATGAATGCACGGGGCTTACAATTTTCGCTGCGCATCGGCGGTGATGGTGAAGAGCGCGCCGCACTCGAGGCGCTGGCCGAAGAACTACGCATCACCCGCACTGTCACCTTTACTGGCTGGGTGGAAGACCCGGTAGCATTTTACCGCGAGATTGATGTGTTCGCCCTGCCCTCGCACCATGAGCCGTTTGGCATTGTCCTCATTGAAGCGATGGCTGCCGGACTTGCCTGCGTTAGCACCGATGCCGAAGGCCCCAGCGAAATTCTGCATCATGCAGAAGATGGCTGGGTCGTGCCGCGCAACGATCCTGAGGCGCTGGCGCTCGGTCTCGAGCGCGTGCTGAGCGACCCGGAACTGGCGGCAAGCCTTGCTTGCGGTGGGCAGCAGCATGTCGCCAAACATTACAGCATGCAGGCCATGGCGCGCCGTTTGAACGATGCGCTCGATGCCATTGACAAACCCCAACTGCTTGAGGTGGCCGCATGAGCCGCGCACTGATTACCCTCACCGGAGCCGATGTCATTTCTTTCCTGCAAGGCATCATCACGCAGGACATAGCAGACATGCAGGAAAGCGAGTGTCGTTTTGGCGCCATGCTTTCACCGCAAGGCAAATGGCAGCATGATTTCTTTTTAATACGCACGGCAGAAGGTATAGCGGTGGATATTGCCGCACATCACCGCGATATCTTCATAAAAAAACTCAAGCTCTATAAAATGCGTGCGGATGTACACATCACCCCGCGCGATGATAGACGCTGCGTGTTTTTACCTGCCACCAGCGCACTTGGCACCACCGACCCGCGCGACGCGCGCTTGCCCAAACGGCTATGGATCGATGCAAATGCCGCCGATCCCTCTGAAAGCCTTAGCGAGCAGGCCTATCATGCGCAGCGCGTCGCGCTTGCTATTCCCGAAGGCGGCATTGAGGCGACGGAGCAGGAAACCCTGCTCGATCTTTCTTACGATTTATTACACGCCGTCAGCTTCAGCAAAGGCTGCTATGTCGGCCAGGAAGTCACCGCGCGCATGCATTACAAATCGATCGTGCGTAAAGGTTTCGTCGCAGTGTCGCTGCAAGCGCCACTCAGCGCGCCGCCTGCCCTGCCCTTGATGCTGCAGCACGAAGGTCAGGATGTCGCCGAACTACGCAGCGTGCAAGGCACGCAGGGCATTGCCTACGGCAAGTTTGAAGCCATTTCGCCGCTGCTTGCTGCAGACTGGCCGCTAAGTATCGCCGGCATACACGCACGCCTTATCATGCCCGATTGGCAGGTGAGTAAGTTTGAGAAATTTCTTACACCTGCAGGCTAGCTGAGCGTTATAGCACTGCATTGTGTAGTGCTATAACATCACAAGGCTATAACGCTATCACTACACCTTATATATACAGTGATAGCGTAAACGCGCTATATCGTGTCAAGCAAACAATCGGTTTGCACCGGCCTTCACGAACGCGTAGTCTCAGGGTCTTGAAAGTTTCTACATCTGACATATCTTGAGTGTCGTTAGTCCTTATTTTTAGTGATTGATTTTCTATGAGCAAAAATTTTCTCGAACGTATGCGCAATATGATCGCCAGTGGAAACTCTGGCCATGACAGGGGCGCTGAACCTGAGAGTGAGCGTTATCTGCAGGTGGAGGATCTGCCCCTAACTACGCTGCAGGATTTTATGCTTCGCAGCACGCATGACGGGATTGCGATTGCGCGCAACAAAGATATGCCCCACGTGCAGGATGCCAGTATTCATCAAGGCTATCTGGCGGGTCAGTTACTGGTTGCCACACCGCTGATTGATGCAGGCTGTTTTCAAAAATCGGTGATTTACATGTTCGCGCACAACGATAGCGGCGCGATGGGGGTGATGATTAATCAACCACTGGATCTGGTCCAGTTCTCTTCGCTGGTGGAGGGATTTGATAAGCAAAAAACAGGCGCGCAGATGGATATGCCCGTGATGTTTGGCGGGCCGGTCGATCGTCATCGTGGCTTTGTGCTGCACTCGGCGGATTATTTGCGCGATCACACACTGATGCGCCACGGCGAAGTCGCGATCTCTTCCTCTAACGCGATCTTACATGATATCGCCGAAGGCAAAGGCCCCGCTCATGCCTGTTTGTGCGTGGGTTTCGCCGGATGGAGCGCTGGGCAAATCGAACAGGAAATCGAGCAGAATAGCTGGATTCACGTGCCCGCCAGTGCCGAGCTGATCTTTGATACCCCAAGCGAAATGCGCTGGGTGAAGGCCAGTAAGTCCCTCGGTGTGGATATGAATTTCTTCTCCACCACCGTCGGCCACGCCTAATTATTGCAGTGCATGCTTAGCATTTGCATGACTTAGCGGTTCGCGCTACACGTGGTCGCCCATCCAGAAGGAGCTTGCCATGAAACTCGCCACCTTGAAAAACACCACGCGCGACGGCGCACTTCATGTGGTCGCATCGGATCTATCACGCGCGGTGAGTGCGGCTTCCATCGCCCCAACCCTACAAAAAGCTCTGGATGATTGGAAAACTATCAGCCCCAAACTGCGCGAGCTTTACGATGATTTGAATGCCGGTCGCGCCAGCAGCACCATCGCCTTTGACCCTGCAGCCTGCGCAGCGCCGCTGCCGCGCGCCTACCAATGGGCGGATGGCTCGGCGTATGTGAATCACGTGGAGCTGGTGCGCAAAGCGCGCGGTGTGGAAATGCCGCCAAGCTTCTGGACGGATCCGCTGATGTATCAGGGCGGGTCGGATGATTTTATGGGCCCCCATGATGATATCGTGCTGCCTGATCTCTCCCACGGTATCGATTTTGAGGCAGAAATCGCGGTGATCACCGATGATGTGCCGATGGGCATTTCCGCCGAAGATGCGCGCAGCCACATTCAGTTAGTGCTGCTGGTGAATGATGTTTCCCTGCGTTATTTAGCGAAGGAAGAACTGCAAAAAGGCTTTGGCTTTTTCAACTGCAAACCAGCCTCGGCCTTCTCGCCGGTGGCCGTCACGCCGGATGCACTCGGTGCCGCCTGGAGCGGGGCGAAGCTGCATTTGCCGCTGATGACCCACCGCGGCGATACGCTGTTTGGCAAGCCCAACGCCGGTGTGGACATGGTGTTTGATTTCGGCCAGCTGATTGCGCATGCCGCCAAAACTCGCCGTTTGGGCGCGGGCACGATCATCGGCTCGGGCACGGTGTCGAACAAAGACCGCTCGGTCGGCTCCAGCTGCATTGTTGAGAAACAAACCATCGAAAAGCTGGAAACCGGCGAAGTGAAAACGCCGTTTTTACAGTTCGGCGAGCGCGTGCGCATTGAAATGCTCGATGCCAGCGGCCATAGCATTTTCGGCGCGATTGATCAGAAACTGGTTCAGTATGTTGCCCAGAAAAAGGCAGCGTAATGCATTTATATACTTATTTTCAATCCTCGGCATCGTACCGGGTGCGTATCGCGCTGAATCTAAAAAATATCGCCGTCGACCAATCGTTCATTGATCTGACGAAGGCCGAGCAGCACGCCGTAGATTACGCACGGGTCAATCCGCAGAAAATGGTGCCAAGCCTGATGCTGGATTCAGGCGATGTGCTGACGCAATCACTGGCGATCATGGAGTATCTCGATGAGAGGTATCCGCAGCCCCCGCTGCTCCCCAAAGAGCCGCTGGCGCGTGCCCATGCCCGTGCGGTAGCGATGCTGATTGCCGGCGATATTTCCGCGATCAATAACCTCAAAATTCGTTTGTACTTAAAGCGCGAGTTTGGTGCGAATGACGAAGCGGTAGGGCGCTGGATTCAGCACTGGCTGCATGACGGGTTTTCGGCGCTGGAATCGTTACTGGCGCGCAGCCCGCATACTGGCGATTTTTGCGCGGGCAATGCCCCCTCGATTGCAGACTGTACGTTAATTCCGCAAGTGTTTAACGCCCGCAGATTTGCAGTGGATTTAACCAACTACAGCCATATACGGCGTATTGTGAAAAATTGCGAAGCGCTGGAGGCGTTTGC